>NZ_CP128408.1:2290000-2530000 GCF_048914685.1 Pseudochrobactrum mosebachae | reverse complement strand
CGCTGTTCTTCTGCGTCTCGATAATGCAGGCATTGAACGTGAGGGCCGCTGGCTTGTTCGTAATATCAGTCTCGATCTGCACAAAGGTGAGATTGTCACGTTGATTGGCCCCAACGGCTCCGGCAAAAGCACCACCGCAAAGCTGGCTTTGGGCATTCATAAACCCGATGAAGGTCGTGTTACGCGGGAAAAAGCGCTGACGATCGGCTATGTACCACAGAAAATCAGTATTGATCCCAGCCTGCCACTGACCGTTGAGCGCATGATGTGCATGACAAAGCCGCAGAGCAAAGCGACAATCGATGATGCCCTCGCTATGGCGGGCATCCCCCATCTTATAACTGCGCAAATAGCGCATTTATCCGGCGGCGAATTTCAGCGCGTTTTGCTGGCGCGCGCTTTTGCCTGTAAACCTGACCTGCTGGTGCTTGATGAACCGCTGCAAGGTGTCGACTTTGCCGGTGAGGCAGAACTGTATGAAAGAATTGCCGGTTTTCGTGATCAAACCGGCTGTGGTGTGCTCATGATCTCTCATGACCTGCATATTGTTATGGCGGCAACCGATCGCGTTATATGTCTTAACGGGCATATTTGCTGTAGCGGAACACCGGTTGATGTTGCTGCGAGCCCTGAATATGCAAAATTATTCGGGCTCAGAACACCGCGCGGACAGGAAATACCTACATCGATAGCGGTTTATACCCATCATCACGATCATATGCATCTGGCAGACGGCCGCGTGCAACATACTGATGGCTCCGTTACGGATCACTGCCACCATGATGATGGCTCTGCTCATCATCATGCCGATAAAGACGAGCACAAACATGTTTGATGATTTTTTCCTGCGCGCCATGTTGGCCGGTATTGGCCTTGCGCTCATCACAGGGCCTGTCGGCTGCTTTATCGTGTGGCGACGTATGGCTTATTTCGGCGATACAATGGCTCACTCTGCCCTGCTCGGCGTTGGCCTTGCGATGTTGTTTGATCTCAACATTATGATATCGGTGTTTATTATTGCTCTCGCCATTGCCATGCTGCTTGTACTGCTCCAGCGCCGCAATACGTTATCTGCTGATTCACTGCTCGGAATACTGTCTCATGCAACATTAGCATTTGGCCTTGTCCTTGTGGCCTTCATGACATGGATTCGCTTTGACCTGATGTCGCTGCTTTTTGGCGACATCCTTGCCGTCTCTACCGCCGATCTTGCGGCTATATATATAGGCGGGGCGTTTATTCTGGCAATATTGACGAAAATCTGGCGGCCGCTGCTCGCCGCAACCATCAGTGAAGATATTGCGCGGGCAGAAGGATTGCGGCCAGAATTCTATCGTACCATTTTTATGATCCTTCTGGCCTTTTTGATTGCTATCGCCATGAAAATTGTCGGGATCCTGCTGATTACAGCTCTACTGATCATACCGGCTGCAACCGCACGGCGTTTTGCAGTCTCACCGGAACAAATGGCTGTTTATGCCGCCATCATTGGCGCCTGTGCTGTTATTGGCGGTCTGTTTGGCTCTCTGAATTATGACACCCCGTCAGGACCTTCTGTTGTTGTGGCTTCTGTGCTGTTTTTTGCTATAAGCCTGCTACCATGGCAAAGATTACAACGTACAAATTTACATAAGCCTGCACAAAAGGAGACTTCGTTATGACCAGCCACGTGCACATGACATCCCTACCGGTATCATCCAGGGCTCCTAAACTGACACGCAACCAAAGCCTCGTATTGGAAGCGCTATCAAGAACTGAATTTCCGCTCAGCGCCTATACGATCCTTGATCAGTTGCGTGACGAAGGTTTTCGCGCCCCGCTTCAGGTGTATCGTGCACTCGATAAACTGATAGAATACGGATTAATCCACCGCCTTGAAAGTTTGAATGCTTTTATCGCCTGCGCACATCCGCACCATCAGGAGCACGGTCACCTGCATGGTATTGCGGCCTTTGCCATTTGTGACCAGTGCGGGCAGGCATCTGAGTTTTCAGAACCAGCCATTGAAGACTGTGTTCAGCACTGGACGCAGCAAAATCATTTCCACCCAACCAAAACCACGTTAGAAATTCGCGGTCTTTGTGCAACCTGCGCCCATGCGTAACAATTCAGCTATCATTAGAAAACCCCGCATGGCTTGATACAATACGGGATTTTAGCAGTTCAAATTTGTAAATGAGAAATATCGGGCAGCGGAATAATACCAAGTGACATAGCAACCGCCACAGCAGATGTGCGGTTTGCACAACCTAGTTTAATTTTAGCATTTTGCAGATATGTCACCACAGTCCAGCGGGCGATATGAAGAATTTCCGCAATTTCACCGTCTGTTTTGCCGCGCGCAGCCCATTTAAGGCAGTCCATTTCACGCGGCGTTAATGCGACGAGTGATTGCACTTCTTTTTTATGTTGCGTGCAATTATTGACAGCAGACAGTATCGTTTCATGCAATTGAGCGGAGGCTTGCAGCAATTCCTTCTCCAGCAGACGAATAAGCTCGCAGGCCTTTAATCCATTATTGTTTTCAAAAGTAAAAATCGTATGTGCATCACCTTTACCGCTCAAATCATGCGTCACAATAATAAAGTTATTACCTAATCTGTGTGCACGAATATCGTCTACCAACCCCTGCAATGCAGGCACAACCTGCTTTTCATTATAAATTTCACTGATAGTCATCCCGCCTTTTGTTTTACCATCTGTCCATTTATGATGAAAAAGCGGATCAATTTTAAAGTAGTTTTTAGCTGCATAATTGGCGACCCAATTCGCAGGGGCTGTAGAGATAACAGTCATAAGACTATTAATATCGGTTTGATTATCCACCAGCCGGGGCGTGATATGTGTGAGATGCCGGCATGACAGACGTTGACGTACGGAGAGACACGCTTCCAGAATTGATGAGCAGTGCTCTTTACCAAAAAAACTGTTTTGAAAATCCGGGAAATGGATGAGTTCAAATTCCATAGAAAAATTCCGTTTAAAAATCTGCAAGACTGGCGAAAATAAAACAATAAAATGAGCAAATATGAAAATGATTCGAAAGCAAAAACGCGCGAATATTATTTTATAACCTTTATATACGTTTTAAATGCAGCAGAAATACCCCTGCCTCAACTTGTCGCAAACAGAATAGAACAAACCCTGCCTGCATATCCTGTAAATAGAATCAATCTGCATCAAAACGGTCGACGAAAATATTGTTTTTGAAAAAATTTCGAAAACCAAGGTTCACAATAATAGACGAATTAGTCGACTTTTACTATATTTTTCATATTTGCCCCAGTCCTTCATTAAAATGGTTTTCAGGCTGCACACAACCACCAACTAATTGCCCATTACAATTATTCTATTTGCGACCTTAAAAATATGTATAGGCAAAATAAAAAATAAATACGCATTTCAGCAAACATAACAATGCGCACCAAATAAAAAACAATATATTCAAAGCGTTAAGTATTTTATAGTTTTTTACACATTTGCAGTGCTTCAAGTTATAACAATCAATTGATTGCCATATAAAAACATGGTTCACTTGCCAGTGGTTTAAAGAAAACGATAAATGTCATGCAAATTACACAAGACATGCTTATCGAAAAAATGCGCGGCTGCCCGAAATGAGGCATCCCGTAGCTTTAATGGGGAGTATGACAATGCTATCGACAACAACACGGGTCCTGTCTTTGACAACAGCCCTCGCTTTTGCCGGCACCACGCTTTCAGTAGCTGCGCCGTCAGAAGAGCTGATCGCTGCAGCTAAAGCTGAAGGACAGCTAACAACTATTGCTTTGCCGCATGATTGGTGCGGTTATGGCGACATCATCAAGAGCTTTAAAGATAAATACGGCATTCAGGTCAATGAACTGAATCCGGATGCAGGCTCGGGTGATGAAATCGAAGCGATCAAAGCCAATAAAGACAACAAAGGCCCACAGGCGCCTGATGTGATCGATGTGGGCTTCACTTTCGGCACCACCGCCAAGGCAGACGGCCTGTTGCAGCCTTATAAAGTATCAACATGGGATTCAATCCCTGATGATGCAAAGGATGCAGAAGGCTATTGGTACGGCGATTATTACGGCGTTCTGGCCTTTGAAGTAAACAAAGACATCATCAAAGATGCGCCGCAAGATTGGGCTGACCTGCTTAAGCCTGAATTTGCAAATGCGGTTGCTCATTCCGGTGATCCGCGTGCATCAACACAGGCAATCTTGAGTGTTTATGCTGCTGGTCTTGCACAAGGTGGCAAACCCGGTGAAGAAGCCGCACAAAAAGGCCTGGAATTTTTCCGCGACGTTAACAAAGCCGGTAACTTTGTTCCTGTCATCGGTAAAGCTGCATCATTGGCACAGGGTTCAACACCAATTGTTATCCGTTGGGATTATAACGCACTCGCCGACCGCGATACGCTGAATGGTAATCCGGAAGTTGAAGTCATTATTCCTAAAACCGGTGTGGTTGCCGGTGTTTATGTTCAGGGCATCAGTGCTTATGCACCGCATCCAAATGCTGCCAAACTCTGGATGGAACATCTCTATTCCGACGAAGGCCAGATCGGCTATCTCAAAGGCTATTGCCACCCGATCCGCTTTAACCAAATGTCTAAAGATGGCCTGATCCCACAGGATCTGCTGGACAAGCTGCCACCGGCAGAAGCGTACCAGAAAGCTGTTTTTCCTTCACTGGAAGAACTCGACAAGTCGCAGGCTGTTATTACCAAGAACTGGGATAGCGTTGTCGGCGCCAATGTGCAGTAATCTGAACATTTAAGCACACGAATATGCTTCGGAATATTTCACAATATTCCGAAGCCGTTTTATAAATTCTGTGTGCCGGTTCGTTTACGAAGATAAATCTAACAGCTGATCAGTTTCACTCTTTGCTGATAACGTCTTGCAGATTTTACCGTTTCAAGCTGCGGAAATCTCAACCCCGCAGAATAAAAAAGCAAAAATCATATGAGCCTCACCAGTGATGGTCTGACATCTGATATGCCACCGGTACAGCGCCGAAAACGCCGCTTGCCGCTTGAATGGCTCGGTGTCGCGCCTTTTTTCATCTTTGCAATTCTGTTTCTGCTCTGGCCCACAATGTATCTGGTTGTAGGGGCATTTCAGGATAATCAGGGTAATTTTACCCTGCAAAATATTATCGATTTGTTTGAACCGGGCATAATGAGCGCCTATTGGGTGTCGATCAAAATCAGCTTTGCCTCCGCATTGGGTGGCGCGATTATCGGCTCTTTCATGGCCTGGGCGATTGTACTCGGCAAATTACCGGGATTTTTACGCCCGACTGTGCTGACATTTTCCGGCGTTGCATCCAATTTTGCCGGTGTACCGCTGGCTTTCGCGTTTCTTGCCACACTCGGACGCACAGGTTTCGTGACGATTTTGCTGCGGGACTGGTTCGATTTTAACCTCTACTCCACCGGTTTTAACCTGCTGAGCTTCTTTGGGCTTACCCTCACTTATCTGTTTTTCCAGATTCCGCTGATGGTTTTGATTCTGACCCCTGCTCTTGATGGTTTGAAAAAAGAGTGGCGTGAGGCATCTTCAATTCTAGGTGCAACCACATTTCAATATTGGCGTTTGGTTGCGTTTCCAATTTTGTGGCCAAGCCTGCTCGGCACCAGCCTTTTGCTGTTTGCCAATGCGTTCGGTGCCATTGCGACAGCCTATGCTTTGACCGGTTCATCGCTCAATATTGTACCAATTCTGCTCTATGCGCAGATCCGCGGCGATGTTTTACATAATCAAAATCTTGGCTACGCTCTGGCATTGGGTATGATTCTGATCACCGGAATTTCCAATCTGCTCTATATCTGGCTGCGCATGCGTGCAGAACGGTGGCAGAAATGAAGCTGAAATATTTCATTCCCAAAACCCTCGGTGCATGGATCGCCTTTCTGATCGGCGCAATTTATTTTGTTGTTCCGCTAATCGGTACATTTGAGTTCTCTCTGCGCATGCGTCGTGGCGAATATTCGCTTGATGCCTATCGCGCGGTGCTCACTGACCCTAATTTTCAGGCAACCTTCGGCTATTCGATTATGCTGGCGATTATGACCATCATTTTTGGCGTATTGCTGGTGGTGCCCACGGCCTATTGGGTCAGGTTGCGTATGCCTTATTTACGTCCCGTCATTGAGTTCATTACGCTGATGCCGCTGGTGATTCCGGCTATCGTGATCGTGTTCGGTTATTTGCGTATTTATAACTCATCATCATGGCTGCCATTTACGGGCTCCACCACAGCAACCGATCTTTTGCTGATGTTCGGTTATGTCACGCTGGCACTGCCATATATGTATCGTTCAATCGATACTGCCATGCGCACCATTGATGTGCGCACCCTGACAGAAGCAGCTGAAAGCCTTGGCGCAGGCTGGGTCACTATTCTGTTTAAGGTCATTTTCCCGAATGTATTGTCCGGCGTTATGAGTGGCGCCTTCATTACCTTTGCCATTGTGATCGGTGAGTTTACCCTTGCCTCTCTGCTTAACCGTCCGGCATTCGGGCCATATTTGCAGCTTGTCGGCGCTAACCGCGCTTATGAACCTTCGGCATTGGCAATCATTGCTTTTGGCATCACCTGGCTGAGCATGATCATGCTGCAGCTTGTCACCCGCTTCACCAAGTTTAAGACAGCAGGCAATTAAGTCATGGCTTTTCTCAATATTAAAAATCTCAAAAAAAGCTTCGGCACCAATACTGTTGTCCATGATTTCAGTCTTGCGGTTGAAAAAGGCGAGTTTGTTTCATTCCTCGGCCCGTCCGGTTGTGGCAAAACCACCGTATTGCGTATGATTGCCGGATTTGAAACGCCTGATCAGGGCATGATTGAAATCAACGGTAAGGATGTTGTTGATCTCAAACCCAATCAGCGCAATATCGGCATGGTATTTCAGGCCTATGCGCTGTTTCCGAATATGACGGTTGCGCAAAATGTGGCTTTTGGCCTGAAAGTTTCAGGCAAGCCGAGAGCTGAAATTGAGGCGACAGTCAAAGAAATGCTGGAATTAATCCGGCTTGAGCATCTGGCAGACCGTTTTCCTTATCAGATGTCCGGCGGGCAGCAGCAACGCGTGGCACTTGCCCGTGCTCTGGCAACCAAACCGCAAGTACTGCTGCTGGATGAGCCTCTTTCGGCTCTGGATGCTAAAATCCGCATTTCCTTGCGTGAGGAAATTCGTGCTATTCAGCGTAAACTTGGCATTACCACTGTTTTCGTGACCCATGATCAGGAAGAAGCGCTGTCGATTTCCGATCGAATTGTAGTGATGCATGAAGGCAAGGCAGATCAGATCGGCTCGCCATTCGACATTTATAACCGTCCGGCTTCACGGTTTGTGGCATCCTTTGTTGGTACGCTGAATATGTTAGAGGCCACAGTTAATGATCCCCATACCAACCGCATTGATCTGGGCGGCAACCTGATAGCGCTGCCGGAATCGCTCGCAGCCTATAACAAGTCGGATGCGATAACTCTGGCCCTGCGGCCGGAAGCTGTCAGTCTTGAAGCGTCAGCTGCACGCAATAGCAGTGTTGATGTAATTGTACAGGATGTGCACTTCTTAGGGTCGGTTATCCGTACCCGCGTTACGCTTGGCAATAACCAGCTGTCATTTGACAGCTTCAACAATCCCACTGTCCGTCCACCGCAATCCGGGGACAAAATTACGGTGCATTTTGCCAGCCACGATTTGCTGATACTCGGAAAATAATTAAAAAGCCCGGTATTTTCATACCGGGCTTTTTAATTGGTGCTTAAAGCGTTTGTACTTTTCTTTGAAGCAAGAAAACCGGTTCCCACTTTTCCTGAAACTGCTCTAGAGCGGGTAACGATCAGATTGGATCGCAGCGCTCGCTCTAGATTTTAGCTTTTTCGCATTGTCTACCTCTCAAGTTGATTCAACTTGAGAGTGAAATGCTCTAGATAAATCAATCTAAGCCATCACCCCACGGCCCGTGAAAATCACCCTGTTGATCAATGCGTTTAAAACCATGCGCGCCAAAAAAATCACGCTGCGCCTGAATGAGATTGGCTGAACCGCGCTTTTGCCTGAACGCATCAAAATAACTGATAGCTGAGGCCAACGCCGGAACAGGAATCCCCATCGTAATTGCTTGAGCTACAATCTTGCGCAACCCTTGCGATGCAGCATCCATCTTTTCAATAAATGCTGGCGCAAGTAACAGGCTACCAGTGGCATCCTGACTAAAAGCTTCGCCAATTTCATCAAGAAACTGCGAACGAATAATGCAACCGGCGCGCCAAATACGCGCAATAGTCGCCAGTGGTAAACTCCACTGATGCTCCTGCGAGGCCGCAGCCATAACGGCAAAACCCTGCGCATAGGCAACAATTTTTGCCGCAAGCAAAGCCTCCTCCAGAGCGTCAATCAAAGCGGGATCGGCTTTAAACGTGGAGCCTGCAACCGGTTCACCATAGGCCGTAGCCATTTTTTCACGTTCAATGATCAGTGACGAGATTGAACGGGCAGCAACCGCCGCTTCAATGCCGGTTGCTGGAACACCAAGAATTTGCGATTCAATGGCCGCCCAGCGTCCGGTTCCTTTTTGTCCGGCTGCATCAAGAATAACATCCGGTACCGGTTTACCAGTTGCCGGATCAATGGCTTTCAACACCTCTGCGGTAATCTCAATCAGATAAGAATTAAGCGCACCCTTGTTCCAGCGCTCGAAAATTGCTGCAATCTCTTTTGCTTCAAGATGGCATGCATCACGCAGAATGCCATAAATCTCGGCAATCATCTGCATATCCGCATATTCAATACCGTTGTGAACGGTTTTGACAAAATGGCCAGCACCATCAGGCCCCATCAAGGCACTGCACGGCTCGTCATTATAGCGCGCAGCCACAGCATTGAGAATTGGCTCAATACGCGCATACGCTTCCTGTGTACCGCCCACCATCATCGAAGGGCCGTTGCGTGCGCCCTCTGCTCCGCCAGAAATACCCATCCCCACAAATGTCGGATCATTTTCATTGAGTGTATTTAAACGGCGCATAGTGTCGCGATAATCAGAATTACCTGAATCAATAATGATATCGCCTTTTTCAAGAAAGGCTTTCAACTTTGCCATTTCGCTATCAACCGGCGCGCCGGCTTTAATCAGCAAAATTATCGGACGGGGTTTGGTAATATTTTCTGCAAGCTTTTCCATGGTCTCACACGGAATGATGCGCGCCTGCAAAGCGCCCGCTGTCGCATAAAATTTTTCAAGAACCGGTGCCTCGCGATCATAAACGGCAATACGATAGCCTTTTTCGGCAATATTGAGTGCCAGATTAGCTCCCATAACGCCAAGCCCGATTAATCCGATATCTGCGCGTTGCATGCTGTCTTCCCTATGATAAGTTTTGTCCGGCCAAACGCCGGACATCTCTCATATAGGCCGGACATTTCTTACATAAATATGTCAAAGCCAATTACATTCAAGCTGTTTCAGCCTGAATACATGAAATTCCAACAAACCTAGCTAAAGCCGTCACTAGCCGGCCAGCGCCTGCGTGCCGGTTACAAGCTTGCCCGTGGCGATCAGCAGACCGCGAGCACCAGTCAGATAACCCGGCTGCAGTTCAAGCGCTAAAAAACGATGGCGCTCAACAGGGCCCGGCATGGCAAGCGCATCGGTTTTACCTCCGGCAAAGCCAAAGCGCGTGTAATAATCCGGATCACCGACCAGCAAAATTGCCTGATGACCGAGCTGTTGCGCAGTCGCAATCGCCTGTCTCATCAATGCCGAGCCAACGCCGCGCCCGGCCAAAGATGTTTCAACCGCCAGCGGCCCCAGCAGCAAAGCCGGAACTGCCTGCCCTCCGGCTGTTTTACCGGCAGAAATATGCCACAGCCGCACAGTGCCAACCATAACACCATTGTCATCACGCGCAATTAGCGCCAGCCCTTCAGCTGGCAAACGTTTGCGGCGTAATTTTTCTGATGATTTGCGTTTACGCCCCTCACCCATCACACGATCGAGCAAGGCTTCGCGCTCTGCAATATCCGCCGTTGCTTCCAAAGTAATGGTAAAGGAAACAGGCGCAGCTACATGCGCTTTTTCAAAAACAGGCATCCCGATTAAAGCAGTCATCGTCATGAGACAAGCCAACCTTGAGACAGATGTGGTTTATTCCACGCTCACAAACAATTCCACAGGAAGTATTCATACAAGACGAAGATAAACACAAAGATGGAAAATATTTGTGACAGCAAGTGATTAATCATCACCGGAATAATGCCGCGTCTGAATATATCATTGCGGGTGGTTTATGCGCGCCGTTTAAGACGCGCATAAATCTCAGATCACATAAGATCGCAGCGGCTCAAAACCATTAAAAGCCACAGCGGAATAGGTTGTTGTATAGGCTCCTGTGCCTTCAATCAGCACTTCATCACCAATCGTCAGCGATACCGGCAGCGGATAAGGTGTTTTTTCATACATCACATCAGCACTGTCACAGGTAGGGCCTGCCAGAACACAAGGTTCCATAGCATCACCATCGCGTGGTGTTACGATCTTGTAGCGGATCGCTTCATCCATGGTTTCAGCAAGGCCACCGAATTTACCAATATCGAGATAAACCCAGCGGTCATCACCTTCCGCTTTGCGCGAAACCAGAACCACCTCGGTTTTGATCACGCCGGCATTGCCAACCATGCCACGACCCGGCTCAATAATGGTTTCCGGCAAACGATTACCAAAATGACGGCTGATTGCATCGAAAATGGCTTCGCCATAGGCCTGTGCAGTCGGAATATCTTTAAGGTAACGGGTAGGAAAACCGCCGCCCATATTCACCATGCGCAAATTAATGCCTTCCAACGCCAATGCATCAAACACAGCCTTGGTATCAACCAAAGCACGATCCCATGCAGTCAGGTCGGTTTGCTGCGAGCCAACATGGAATGAAACGCCGTAAGCATCCAGACCAAGCGCGCTTGCCGCACGCAAAACATCAACAGCCATTGCAGGCACACAACCGAATTTACGCGACAGCGGCCATTCAGCACCCGCACCATCAGCAAGAATACGGCAAAAAACGCGAGAACCGGGAGCCGCACGGGCTACTTTCTCAACTTCTTCCACGCAATCAACAGCATAAAGGCGAATACCATAGGCATAAGCGCGTGCAATATCGCGCTCTTTCTTGATGGTATTACCATAAGAAATGCGGTCGGCAGTTGCACCGGCATTCAAAGCCATTTCAATTTCTGCAACCGAAGCTGTGTCAAAATTCGAGCCCATCGAGGCGAGCAGCGACAACACCTGCGGCGCAGGATTTGCCTTTACCGCATAGAAAATGCGGGAGGCTGGCAAAGCCTTTTCAAAATGTTCGTAATTTTCACGCACAACATCGAGGTCAACGACAAGGCAAGGGCCTTCCGGACGTCGGGTGGCAAGAAAGTCGATAATGCGCTGGGTAGCCATCCTGATCTCCTGTACTGCAATCTGCAGTTAAAAAGCCGCATCTTATTCTTTTACGATGCGAAAGCCTGCGCCCGACGTGATTTCACGTAAGGTTGAGCATGATTTCAAAGGACTGAACACCTGTATGCCGCCCTATGCGGATACCTGTCTTCAGGGGACAAAGTGCCTGATTGCGAAATGAATCATCCTTGCGCGAAGCCAGCCTTTGGAGATACCGGAAACACGGGACAAAATACTCGCAGATGGATAAACGCCTGATCAGCGTTTCTCCGCTTTGTCTGCCTTGGCTTGGAATGGGAAATCCCGGTTCCGCACTTAGGGCAATGAAGGTGTGCCTCTTTGAGTTTCCGACCTGTGGAGAGCCGAAAGACACCAGAAAGGCCCGCACCGTCGTTGCTTCAAGGTGTCCTCGATCCGGTGGTTGGCCATCAGATCGACTGGAGCGGTTAGGTCCAGTTTACCGTACCGGTTCATTCTCCATTTAGAAGACCGGCGGACACCCACAGGCACGTGCGACTTTGGGCAAGCGCGATATAAGCCGAATTATGTGTCCACACAATGACAAAAATGCATCGAATTGATTTTTTTTGGTTAATGAATAGTTTCTTCATACCAAATACGCTGCACTGCTTTATGAATCATATGAAAACGTGCTGTTTCAGCGGTCCAAAGTCGGAATCACTTTGAACTTGCAGAACTTATCAGGCTGGCAAATACGCGTGGAGTGCCTGTATTTATGGAGGGTTGCCTATGGACAGACTGACAAGGATGCGCGCTTTTATCGATGTTGTGGAAGCTCAGGGTTACTCTGCCGCAGCACGTAAAATCGGTCGCTCAAAAGCGCTGCTTTCCAAATATGTACGCGAGCTTGAAGATGATCTCGGTGTGCGTCTGCTCAACCGCACCACCAGACAGTTTTCACTAACCGAATCAGGTGACACTTATTATCATCGGGCTGTGGAAATTCTGCGTGAGCTCGACGATCTTCAGGATTCCATTTCTGAAAGCAGCGGCGATGTGCGCGGTAAAATCAAACTCAGCGCACCGCGAAGTTTTGCTGATGCATCCTTAGGCATGTCACTGATTGATTTTTGCATTGCGCATCCCGAGATCTCGCTGGATATCAGGCTGGATGACCGTTTCGTTGATCTGGTTGAGGAAGGCTTTGATCTGGCCATCCGCATTACCCGCCTGCAGGATTCCTCGCTGATCGCCAAGCGGCTGACAGCTTTTCATACTGTTGTGTGCGCCTCACCCGACCTGATTGCCCGTTTCGGTACGCCGGAATCACCTGAGCAATTGCATGAAATGCCCTGTATCGTCGATACCAATAGCCGCTCGCGCAATAATTGGCAGTTCCGCAGTCAGGATGGCTCCATGATGGTGGTCGCGGTCAAAGGGCCGCTTGAGGTCAACAGCCCGCTCACAACAATGGCCGCGACCATTAAAGGCTTGGGCTTCAGCACGCTGCCACATTTTGTAGCCGATTGTGAGATTGAAAAAGGCACGCTGATACCGGTTTTGCAAAATTTTATGCCCAATGATGGCGGTATTTATGCAGTTTATCCGCATCGTACCTATCTGCCTGCCAAGGTCAGAGTGCTGGTCGACTATCTGGCAAAATGGTTCAAAGACAATCCGGGCAAGCAAACACCCAAAAAGCCGGTCTGAACTTACATTTCCACATGTACTGTCGTAGTTTCGCCCAGTTGCTCCGTCACCTTTCGAGGTAATGCTTCGCTCCTGTAATAAGATGTTTTCATGCGCATGGCCAAAAATAACAACCGAACCCTGCTGAGTGTCATCGGCTCAGCACTCATCCTCACTGCGCTGGCAAGCGCGCCAGTCGCGGCACATCCGCATGTTTTTGCTGAAGCGCGGTTAGAAATCACCATAAAACCCGACGGCACGGTAGAAAAGCTGGCGCATGTCTGGCGCTTTGATGATTTGTTTTCCTCCACTGTGCTAATGGAATTTGACAAGAAAGGCACATTGAAACTCGATACGCCCGAGCTCAATGAGCTGAGCCACACCATCGATACCTCAATTGCAGAGTATAAATATTTCCAGACTGTGACGCAGGATGGCAAAGATGTGGTGATGAAAAAGCCCGAACATCTGATTGCAGATCTGCCGGATAATCAGCTGATTGTGTTGTTTGAGAGTAAACCTAAAAAACCGCTTAAGCTTGAAAAAGGCCATAAGGTCAGTTTTGGCGTTTATGACCCCACATTCTATACTGCTATTGATTATCTCAAAGATGATGATCTGGTGATCAAAGGAATGCCTGCCGGTTGCAGCTCGCAAGTTGTGCGCCCTGATCCCGATGAGGCCATTGCGCAAAATCAGCAATCACTGACACAGGCATTTTTTGATGAAGGTGCGGCCATGACCAACGACATGTCCAAACTGTTCGCCACACGTATAGAAATCACCTGTAAATAAGCCTGAGGGGCTCTCTGAATACGGATTTCTTCAAATTTCAATGTGTTACGTTATATCGTCAGAGGCATAAATATATGAACCGATACGTCGCAAGGATTGCCATTGGCATGGCTATGGGCACAGGAACTGCGTCTTTCAATAGCCTGTCTCTGACGCGTCGCATCACCCTGTTCAGCATGATCATTGCTGCCGTTTTCTGGTTTCTATCCTGTCATGCATGGGCGCAGTCCTCACTCGGCATCGGAGCCAATGAGGTGGCTTTACAGCCCACGGGCCCGTTTGCGCATTTAATTATTTGGGTTAATGCCGAGCAAAAACGCTTTTATCTGCTGATGACCAATGCGCTGAAAGCGATGCGGGACGACCCTTGGCAGGCATGGATGCTGGTCAGCCTGTCTTTTCTCTATGGTATTTTGCATGCAGCAGGCCCGGGACACGGCAAGGCGGTTATTTCTTCTTATATGATCGCCAATGAAACCGCCCTGCGCCGTGGTATATTACTGTCTTTCATATCGTCACTTTTACAAGCAATTTCCGCGATTATACTTGTTGGGCTGGCTTGGTTTGTGCTGCGGGGCACCGGCATTTCCATGGGCATGACCGGCCGCTATATGGAGCTTGCCAGCTATGTCATGGTAATCCTGTGCGGCATCTATATTATCAGCCGTAAATTGCGCCCGCAATCCGCTCCCATCATCGCAGCCGCACCAGTCAATGGAGTGCCTGCCACCGCTATATCAGGCGCTCAGGCCTCGGTTTGGCAAGGCTCGCTATCCTCTGCTGCCACACAAAGACCATCGACGCTCAACGCAACAATGCGGCTTAAATATCAACCGGCCAATGGTAGACCAACCGGCCTTGATCATGATTTTTCGGGTAATGGCGCCAATTGCACGGCTTGCGGCCACAGCCACCTTGCCGATCCGGCCACCTTAAGTGGTGATTTCAATTGGAAAACCGCATGGGCAGCTATTGTTGCGGTGGGTATAAGGCCATGCTCAGGCGCTATCATCGTGCTGACATTTTCTATGCTCAACGGCCTGATGCTTGGCGGAATTCTCTCAACCTTTGCAATGGCGCTCGGCACATTCATTACCGTGGCCGCGCTGGCAACGCTGGCCGTTACCGCCAAAAATACTGCGCTACGGCTGGTTAAGAATCCGCTGATGTCATCACGGCTGCAAACGGCAATCGAAATTGCCGCTGCATTATTCATCATTTTAACCGGCGCGTTGTTGCTCGTTGCGGCTTTAAGCTGATTATTTGGTTTTATTATTCTTATTCTGTGCGCGCGCTCGCAGCCAGAACACGGCAAAAAACGCCATTACAAAAACAACAGCAATCAATGCCGCAAGCACATGACTATAAGGCCCGACCGCCAGCATGATCACCGGCATCGAATAGAATAAAACGGCAAAGCCCGCCATGATCAATGCCGCAGCAATTGCAGCATTGCGGCCATCATTTTGGTTGTGTTGCGGGGTTGTCATCATGCTCATCCTCTACAGCAATTTAAGCGCGAAATTCTTCCAGCCTTTTCAGCTGCTGGCCGCTTGCATCAAAGTTTTCAGGCGCAAGCCACGCTTCATAAGCCAGTTTTAACGCCGGCCACTCACTGTCTATAATAGAAAACCACGCCGTGTCACGGTTTTTACCTTTAGCCACCAGATGCTGTCGAAAAACACCTTCAAACTGAAAGCCAAACCGCTCCGCTGCGCGCTTGGACGGCAGATTATCATTGTTGCATTTCCACTCATAGCGACGGTAACCAAGCTCGTCAAAAATATAGCGCATAAACAAATATTGCGCTTCTGTGGCGGCAACTTTGCGCGCGATCAACGGCCCCCAATAGATATGGCCGATTTCAGCACTACCATTCACCGCATCAATCCGCATCAAAGCCTGACGACCGGCTGCCTTGCCGCTCACCTTGTCAACAACCGCAAAAAACAACGGATCAACACTTACAGCTGATTTTTCCAGCCACGGGCGCATCTGCTCAGGTGTTTCAGGAGCATATTCAAACAGCCAGGTAAAACGCTGTCCGGCATCATCAACACTTGATGCTTCAAACAAGCCTTGCGCGTGGCGCGCCGCATCCAGCGGCTCCAGCCGCACTGTGCGCCCTTCCAGAACTTTGCGTTCCGGCAAATTGCGTGCTGTCCATAGCGACAAGTCCTGCATGATCACTCTCCCATCAATCTCAGGAGAAGTGACCATATTTCAACGGTTTTGCAAACTGAATTCACTTTGCTGCAACCGCACAGCACTGCGGTCTATCGACACTGCTTTAATCAGTGCAAAAATCTGCTCACCTTGCCGCAATTCAAGATCTTGTACTGATTTACGTGAAATGCGCGACAGCAACTCGGTATCGCCTAATTGCAGGTTAAGCTCGGCAAATGGCCCGCTATCGGTACTGATACTATGAATGACCACCGGAAACACATTGCGGATACTGATGCCGACCGGCGCAGTCCGTGCCAGTGACACATCTTTGGAACGGATGCGCAGGCGCACATTCATACCGGTTTGCAAGGTCTGATCAGTCAGCTGAAATTTTACTCCGCCGATGGCAATTTCCGCCATAGCATAATGATCATCATTGCGGGTAACCGTACCTTTTAAAAGCACGCTTGTCGTTTCACCGCTGCCGTCAATTTGGCTGAAAATATCAAATACTGACCCACTCTCGCGTACCCGCCCCTGCTCGAGCAAAACCAGCGTATCCGCAAGCCGCGCCACTTCATCAACCTCATGGCTGACAAACACAATCGGCAGGCCGCTTTCATCACGGAGCTGTTCCAGATAGGGTAAAATTTCTTCGCGCCGTGCATGGTCAAGTGAAGACAGAGGTTCATCAAGCAGCAACAGTTTTGGTGCAGATAATAATGCCCGCCCAATCGCCACACGCTGTTTTTCACCGCCCGATAGCTGATGCGGTTTGCGTTGCAACAAATGCTCGATACCAAGCAAGGCGGTAATGTCTTCAAGCTTGCGCACCGGCTGGCGCTTGCCTGCCCATGCTGCATAGGTGAGGTTGCGCAACACAGTGAGATGTGGAAACAATCTGGCATCCTGATAGACATAACCGATATGTCGTTGTTCCGGCTTAAGATTAATCTGCTTCTCACTGTCAAACAGCACATGCTCGCCAATGGCAATGCGCCCTTGTTCAGGCCTCAACGTACCGGCAATCATCCGCAGCAAAGTGGTTTTACCCGCACCTGATGCACCAAATAATGCAGTAACGCCGGTTTCCGCACGGAATGCAGCATCAACGCGAAAGCCGCCATTGCCACCATGAATATTAAGATCAAGCGCATTTGAATATGCGTGTTTCATCATTTGCCCCCTCCGCTTAATCGGCGTTGCAGCCATTCAGACAACACCACCGCCAGAATAGAGAGCACCACAGAGACCAGAATAAGCTTTAAGGCAGCAGCATCGCCGCTCGGGCTTTGCATCAGCGCATAAATCGCCAGCGACAGGGTTTGTGTTTCACCCGGAATATTAGAAACAAAGGTAATTGTAGCGCCAAATTCGCCCAGTGCTTTGGCAAAACCCAGCACACTGCCGGCGATAATGCCGGGCATCAATAATGGCAATGTCACAGTTAAAAACGCTTTTATCCGTCCTGCACCAAGGGTACGGGCGGCTTCTTCCAGACCCTTGTCGATATTTTCAATTGCCAGACGCATCGGGCGGATCAGCAGAGGCAGCGCCATAATACCAGCGGCAAGTGCAGCACCGGTCCAGCGGAATGCAAAGCTGAAACCAAACCATTCAAACAATAAGCTGCCAATGGCGCCGCGGGTGCCAAACAGCACCAACAGAAAATAGCCGGTTACCACCGGCGGCAAAACCAAAGGCAGCGTCAACACTGCCTGTAACAGGCTTTTGCCGGGAAAATCATAGCGCGCCAATATCCACGCAAAAGCGAAAGCCACTGGTAAAGCCCCGAGGATAGCAACTCCTGCTATCCTCAAAGACAGGCTGATAATTTCCATTTCCGGCATAGGCATAATTTATATCAACGCCTTATTTAGCTTCAGCGGCTGGCACGAAACCCTTGTCAGCGATGATAGCCTGTCCGGCATCACTGCGCAGGAATTCAAGAAACGCTTTTGCATCACCATCTGCATCACCAATCAGGGCGGCAGGGTAAAGAATAGGCGCATGACTTGATGCAGGGAAGCGGTAAACTTCAGTCAGTTCCGGCACCTGTGCGCGGTCTGAGGCATAAACAATACCGGCATTCACTTCACCGCGCGATACATATTGCAGCGCTACACGAACGTTTTCAGCGAACACGGCATTACCGGAAACATCACCCCAGATACCGAGCTTTTCCATTGCCGCCTTGCCATATTTACCGGCTGGCACATTGGACGGATCACCCATCGAAAAACGACCGGATTTCAAAATATCCAGCGCTTCAGCAGGTTTGGCGTCTTTGGCACCTGCGATTACCAGCGCATTACCGGCAATAACAGCGCGGCTGTCTGTGTTGATGAGCTTGCGCTCCTGCACATAATCCATCCAGTCCAGATCAGCGGAGATAAAAATCGCTGCCGGCGCACCGGCTTCAATCTGTTTAGCCAGCACTGAAGACGACGCATAAGAGGCAGTTACTTCTGCGCCATTGGCAGCTTTGAACTGCTCGGCCGCCGTATCAATGACGTCTTTCATGCTTGCCGCAGCAAACACAACAATTTTATCGGCTGCAAATGCTGGAAACACAGCACCTAGAAGCAAACCAGCGACAACGAATAATCTGATCATAATTTTCCTCACCCTTTATATTCCTTCATGCATAACGATTCTGCACGCAGCCTTCAAGCAGAATAACGCCGCATGAAAAAAGGCCCTTCCGCGGAAGAGCCTTTATAAGAGAACTTAAAACCACCAATAGAGCAGTTTCAGGAAAAGTGGGAACCGGTTTTCCTGCGTCAAGGAAAAGTGAAAACTCTCTAGCCGTGATTAATCGCCGATATGCTGTTTGATGCCACGCTGTTTGGCAAGTAGAACCTGACGCTGGCGCTCGGCATAACGCGCACGGTCAGCTTCGGTGCGCTCAGGATAGCAACGCGCGCAAGAAATACCTTCTTCAAAAAACTCCGACAGCTTGTCTTGCTGTGTAATCGGATTGCGGCAGGCGCGGCACAACTCAACATCGCCCTCCACCAGACCGTGGCCGACTGAAACACGCTCGTCGAACACAAAACACTCGCCTTCCCAGCGGCTGTCATCGGCTGGCATATCTTCCAAGTATTTCAGAATGCCGCCTTTGAGATGAAACACATCATCAAAGCCAAGCCCCTTGACAAAAGCGGTTGCCTTTTCACAACGGATACCACCGGTGCAGAACATGGCAATCTTTTTGCCTTCCATTACAGCACGATTTTCTTCAACCCATTGCGGAAACTCGCGGAAGGTTTTGGTGTTCGGATCCAGCGCGCCTTTAAAGGTGCCGATGGCATATTCATAATCATTACGCGTATCAATAAGGATAGTGTTCTGATCATCAATCAGCGCATTCCAGTCTTGCGGCTGCACATAAGTGCCAACACTTTGCAGCGGATCAATCCCTTCAACACCCATAGTAACGATCTCTTTTTTGAGACGCACCTTCATGCGGTTAAATGGCATCAGACTAGCTGTTGAATATTTCAGTTCAATATTCTGTCCGCCCAAGGCAGGAATAGATTCAATATAATTAATCAGCGCGGCAATGCCGGTTTTGGTTCCGGCAACCGTGCCGTTAACGCCTTCAGCCGCCAAAAGCAGCGTGCCCTTGATGCCGTTTTGATCGCAAACATCAGTCAAAGGAGCCTGAAAACTTTCAAAATCCGGAAAACGCGCAAAACAATAAAGCGCAGCAACAGTGAAATGTGCTTCACACATAAAAAATGCCTCGAGTAGCTGGGCGCCTCGCAAAGGCGCTGCCCTGAAAATTCCACCGGACAAAGCCTTACAAAGGCAAAATATCAGGCAGTCGAAAACAGAATATCTGTCTGGCTCTTTCTGTAATCCTGCTTTGCGCGGATTTCAAGATCATAACCAAACTGAAAATTCCGGATTGCTACCCCATATTTGCACTTATCTATCCCCGCAATTGCGCAGCATGTCATGCTTCTCAAAACCGCCGCTCAGGCAAGGCCGCTCTCAGGCCGGAAACCGGAAAGTTAGTGCAAATGTTCAGTCCACAAATATGCAAGATGTTCTTACAAGTCGGCGAAGCCCATCAGCTTGAGCCAGCGGTGCTGGCAGCTATCGGACAAACTGAAAGCGGTGGCATTGCCACCACGCAGATAGAAGGCCGTGAAGAACCACTGATCCGGTTTGAAGGGCATTATTTTGACAAGCGGCTCGATGCCGCCGATCAGGCAAAAGCCCGCGCGCTTAAACTCTCCTCGCCAAAACCAGGAGCAATTGCCAATCCCGCAAGTCAGGCTGCACGGTGGCAATTACTAAACCGCGCCTGTGCAATCAATTGCGATGCGGCGTATGAATCCACATCCTGGGGGATTGGGCAGGTTATGGGAGCGCATTGGCATTGGCTGGGTTACGTATCGGTAGAGGCTCTGGTTGAAGCTGTTCGCGCCTCACCCGCAGGGCAAATCGAACTCATGACCCGCTTTTTGCTCTATAGCAATCTGCGCCCCGCCCTTAATACCCACGACTGGGAAAAACTGGCTTATCAATATAACGGCCCGCTTTATGCGAAGAATAAATATAACCTCAAACTGGCACACGCCTATGCGCTCTATCAGCCACTATTCCCTGTCTTTCAAGTTCCATCCGCATAACCGCATAGACAAAAGTTTACCCTGCGTCTAAATCGATTATACTATGACAGAAAATAGCGGAGGGTGACATGCCACAAAAAACTGAACTCCTGATTCCGGTGATGCAAGGGCAACCCGTCATTCCGGTCTTGCTGATTGATAAGGTCTCTGATGCCATACCTTTGGCCCGTGCTTTAGCTAAAGGCGGCTTACCAGCCATTGAAATCACCCTGCGTACCAATGCTGCGCTGGATGCGATCCGCGCTGTGGCGAATGAAGTTCCGGAAGCCATCGTTGGCGCAGGCACCATTCTCAATGCCACACATTATGAGCAAGCGGTAACGGCTGGCTCCAAATTTATTGTCAGTCCCGGCTTCACGGATGATATTTTGCTGGCAGCGAGCAATAGCCCCATCCCCCTGCTGCCCGGTTGCGCCACGGCCAGCGAAGTCATGAGCTTGCGCGCCCGTGGTTATACACATCTTAAGTTTTTTCCAGCCGAACAAGCTGGCGGCGCAGCCTTTTTGAAAGCGCTCGCATCCCCGCTCGCCGGAACCTTCTTCTGCCCGACCGGCGGCATAAGCCTCAACAATGCAAAATCCTATCTCTCTTTACCCAATGTATTATGCGTTGGCGGTTCATGGGTTGCACCCAAAGAGCTGGTCAATGACGGAAAATGGGATGAAATCACCGCATTGGCAGCTGCTGCCGCCCGTCTCAACGCCGCATAGAACACTCGCTACAGACACAAAAAAGGAGCCTTTCGGCTCCTTTTTCTTTGCAATGATAATCTCAGATCAATTGGTTTTAGAGAATTTGGCAATCGACATAAAGGTTACCGCATTGCCGGTAAACTTGTTGGCGTTACCTGCCGGCATGTCCTTTTGGAAACCGGCTGTATAAACCACTGTCGGGGCCTTACGCATAGCTTCATTGCGCAGAACCGGATTAGAAACAGGAACTACTTTTGCCACCGGCTCATTGGAAATTGCAACTTCCGTTGCAACATCTGCCGGCTGCACCACCGCATTGGCGGCGGCCTTGGCTACAGGGCGGTCTGAGCGACCAGCCTTAGCCGTTGTGCGCGCACCGGTATCATTGGCAGTCGCATCCCTGCGCGCAGGGCTTGCCTGCTGCGGTGTGATCATGGCCACCTGCTGCTCTGCAGGCTTGATAGTTTGCTGCTCTGCAGGCTGAACCACCCGCTGCTCTGCAGGCTGGACAACGCGCTGCTCTGCAGCTTGGGCAACCGCTTGCGGGCGCTTGGCAGGAACAGTCGGAATTGAGGCCGTGTGCTCACTGCTGCTCAAAAGATCAGCAATAACATCTTGTCCTGCCTGATTGCGGGCGACCGGAGCTTCAGCCACTTGTTGCGCTTGTGCAGGGCGCTGAACCGGAACTGCTGCCGAAGCCAGCACGGTATTGATTGCCTGGCCGGCAGATTGCGGACGCTGAACTGGTACCGGAACATAACCGCTTACCATGGTTGCCGTTTCAGCTGGTGTCAGCGCAGCAACCTGCTGCAGCGGCGCCGAAGGCGCACCAGTAGCCCCGGCATAGGCCTGTGCTTCCAGCGTATTGGCAGGCGGCGGTGTCATAGCCAGCAGAACCTCGGCTTCAGACTGCGGCCGCTTAACCGGTAGCGGTATAGCAAAAGCCATAGCTGCGCGTGCATCGGCTGTCATTTCAACAGGTTCTGAAGGACGCGGTGCATTCAAAGGTGTAGGAGCATCACGCGCAGGCAATGCAGCAATCAAAGCCTCTTGCGGTGCAGGTGCCACTTGCGGCTGCGCCGGTACAGGACGATTAGGAACAACCGGAACTGCTACCGGTGTCGGTGCCTGTTGTACGCGCGAAGGTGTGGTAACGGCAGGAACTGCACGGTTAGGACGCGCAGCCGACGCTGTTGCACGACCATTGCTCTCGCCTGTGTCTTCGTCTTCATCAGCACCACCACCAAACAGCATGCCAAACAAGGATTTGCTCTTCGGCTTGGCAGATGCCATCTGGATTGCACCACCTCCGGATTTACGGGCTTCATAAGCGGCAAGCGCCTGCTGATAACCCGGCAACGGCTTACCGTCGCTTGGCACGTGGATAGTTTTACCTTCAGGGAAGACCGCCAGCAATTCACGACGGCTCAGGCGTGGCCAATGGCGCACACTGCCCACATCAAGATGCACAAATGGCGAGCCCGAAGTTGGATAATAGCCAACGCCACCAACCTGATAACGCAAAGCTGCGTCACGCAGCTTTTTCAGCGGCACACCCGGCACATAAAAATCCATAGCCTTGCCAAGCGTATGCTGACTGCTCTTCGCAACACCACGTGTACGGGAACGCAACATAGAGTTCGTGGCTGGGGAACGATAAGCGGAAACAACGGTAATATAATCGCGACCACCGGCTGTTTGATAAACCTGCCAAACCAGATCGAACAAGCGCGGATCCATATTAGTCGGCTCGTTACGGCGCCAGTCACGCAGAAACACATTCAACTTCTTCAAACCGTCTGGCAGAAACCGACCGTTTTTCTTGAACGCGATTTCCGCGCGTTCACCGGTATGAACGAAATACAATTTCAGGCTACGGGTTTCAGCCGCTGCCTGAGATGGCGTGAAAGCTGTAACAGCGGTGAAAACAAGTGCAAGCTGCGTGCTGAGTTTAATCACTCTGCCCGCCCAACCAGCTAATTTAGATGTTTTGCTGTTTTTCAATTTCGAATGCCTTACCGTTTACAGTCACGCTACTCATATGAATATCGGATTTAATGGTTAATAGACACTTATTGATCAGACAATGAGTTTTCAGCATGGCGTAAAAACCGCATCTGGGAAGCATTTTCCATCATGGTAAAGAGTTTATGAACAGGTTTTACAACCTTGAAGCGTGCCTTTTTTACATTACACGCAAATCACTCAGTGAGATGTCGCCGAACCTCACCTGTTGTATATATGCACCATCCGATTGAAAATATTCAACTTTCGATCAAAGGTGACTGTATAAAGGCTTAGAGGGCTTACAGATAATTAATTATTACAACATCGGAATTCATTTATTATTACAGCAATATATCATATCAAATTGGCAGAGATTTGCGTTTAATCCATTCACATTGTTTCCGCAATGTAACGTAATGTGATGGGATATTAACCATGATCTCCGGAACCAAAACACTTTTTAGCCTCTGTCCGACTCACAAAAACACATAAATCTGACAAATCACTTCGGCAATCATGACTGATTTTACCTTTTCAGCACGTATTTTGCACTCCGAACCCCCTGTTTCATGGTGCATTCTATTACATGAATTTTGCGCCCGAACGTCCTATATAGACAATAGCATTATAAAGAATCGTATGAGGTTGATCTGTCATGAACTCGCATAACCATTCAGGTTTCATTCGCTTGCCTGCCGATACGCCGACCAGCGCATCAGCCACCGGCGCATCAATTTCTGGCCAGCTTGATCAATCCAAACTACCGCTGTGGAATCTTACAGATCTCTACCCTGCCCCCGATAGTCCGGAACTTGCCCGCGACCTGAAAACCTCCGCTGATCTCGCCATCGCGTTTGAGAACAAGTGGAAGACCAAGCTTGAGGCTGAAATTTCCAAACCACAGGGCGGCAATTTTGCCGATGCCATCACGGAGTTTGAACAGCTTGAAGAGCTGATGGGGCGTATTTATTCTTATGCCGGCCTGCTTTATGCCGATGATACATCGAGCGCTAGCAATGCCAAGCTCTATGGCGATGTGCAGCAAAAGCTTACAGATGCCAGCACCCATCTGATTTTCTTCTCGCTTGAACTTAACCGCATTGATGACGCCTTACTCGACAAAGCCATTGCGACCAATCCCGCTATCGGCCATTACAAGCCGTGGCTGGTCGATCTGCGCAAAGACAAGCCTTACCAGCTTGATGATAAGACCGAAGCACTGTTCCATGAAAAATCCGTCACCGGTTTTGGTGCATGGAACCGGCTGTTTGACGAAACGATGAGCGGCCTGCGCTTTACCATTGATGGTCAGGAACTGCCGGTTGAGCCGGTACTTACCATGCTGCAGGATGCAGATGGTGTGACACGTAAAAAAGCCTCTGACGCTCTGTCCAAAACCTTTGGTGATAATCTGCGTCTGTTTACGCTGATCACCAATACACTGGCCAAGGATAAAGAAATCTCAGACCGCTGGCGCGGCTTTCAGGATATTGCCGATAGCAGGCACCTTGCCAATCGCGTTGAGCGCGAAGTGGTTGATGCGCTGGCAAGTGCGGTTGAGGATGCCTATCCGCGCCTGTCACACCGTTATTATGCATTGAAGGCCAAATGGCTTGGCCGCGATCTGCTCGACAATTGGGATCGTAATGCCCCGCCACCTGAAACATCACAGGCGATTATCGGCTGGGATGAGGCAAAAGCCACAGTGCTTGATGCTTATGCAGGCTTTGCGCCTGAAATGGCCGCTATTGCCCGTGACTTTTTCGATAAGAACTGGATTGATGCCCCGACCCGTGCAGGCAAAGCACCGGGCGCATTTGCGCATCCCACTGTGCCTTCTGCACATCCTTATGTTTTGCTCAACTATCTTGGCAAACCACGTGATGTCATGACCCTTGCCCATGAGCTGGGTCATGGTGTGCACCAGGTACTGGCTGGTAAACAGGGGGCATTAATGGCTTCAACACCGTTGACACTGGCTGAAACAGCATCTGTGTTTGGTGAAATGCTAACCTTCCAGTCATTGCTGGCAAAAGCGACAAGCAAGCGTGAGCGCAAGGCGATGCTGGCGCAAAAAACCGAAGATATGATCAATACGGTTGTGCGCCAGATCGCGTTTTATCAGTTTGAACGCAAAGTTCATACCGAGCGCCAGAATGGTGAACTGACGGCTGAACAAATTGGTGAATTGTGGATGGACGTGCAGCGTTCAAGCCTCGGACCTGCAATCCGCCTCAATCCGGGCTATGAAAGCTTCTGGACCTATATTCCGCATTTCATCCATTCACCATTCTATGTCTATGCTTATGCCTTCGGTGATTGTCTGGTGAACTCGCTTTATGCTGTTTATCAAAATCATCCGGAAGGCTTTCAAGACAAATATTTTGATATGCTGAAAGCCGGTGGCACCCGTCATCATAAAGAGCTGCTGGAGCCTTTTGGTCTTGATGCATCTGATCCTGCCTTCTGGCAGCAGGGCCTGTCTGTCATAGAGAAAATGATTGATGAACTGGAAGCAATGGAAGACTGACCGGCGTGACAACACAGCAGCATAGCGACAGTCAGAATTTTACCCCCTCAATCTTGTTTCAGGATGACATTGAACAGCAAGCCATGCTGTTCAATGATCCTGAGCGGCTGATTATAGTTAATGATCCGGAAGGCTTTGAGGCAGGGTTTGCAGCGCTGGAGCATGCGCGCAAACAAGGCAAATGGCTGGCCGGTTATGTCAGCTATGAAGCAGGCTATCTGCTGGAACCCCAGCTGAAAGCATTGCTACCGAAAAACCGCCGCGTACCGTTGCTGTGTTATGGTGTATTTGATCATCCGCCTCAAACGCAAACACTCGCACCGTTGTCCCATAGCGGTAGCAACGCCTATTTGTCAGGCTTTCATGCAAAGTGGTCAAAAGCACATTATCAGCAACGCTTTGATCGCCTGCACCAACATCTGCGTGAAGGCGATTGCTATCAGGGCAATCTGACTTTTCCGATTACCGCACAGTCACATGGCAAACCGGAAGCCCTCTTCGCCATGCTCGCAGCCCGCCAGCCGGTGCGCTATGGTGCTTATGTTAATCTCACGACGCCCGATCAGGGGCCGCTGATCCTTTCGCGCTCGCCGGAATTGTTTTTCGCAGTAGACAAAGACGGCTGGATCGAAACCCGCCCGATGAAAGGCACCACCCCACGCGGTGCAAACACGGCTGAAGACGACGCCTATCGCGACTTTCTGATGAATGATGAGAAAAGTCAGGCTGAAAACCGCATGATCGTTGATTTGCTGCGCAATGATATTTCACTGATCAGCGAGACCGGTAGCCTCTCAGTCCCCAAACTTTTTGATGTCGAGCGCTATCCGACCGTTCATCAGATGGTTAGCCATGTGCGGGCAAAGCTGTTGCCGGACTTGTCTCTACGACAGATATTTGCAGCATTATTTCCCTGCGGCTCCATAACAGGCGCGCCCAAAATCAGCGCTATGTCGATTTTGCAAAAGCTTGAACAACAGCCGCGGGACATTTATTGCGGGGCAATAGGATGGATTGCACCCTCCGGTGAAATGCGCTTCAATGTCGCCATCCGTACCCTGACGCTCTATCATAATGATCAGGTCGTCCTGAATGTTGGTGGCGGTGTGGTGTATGATTCAACAGCAGCAGACGAGTATCAGGAATGTCTTCTGAAAGCCCGCTATGTCACTGCAAATGATCATGTGTCCGGAACAAAACCTTAAACGGCGGCAATCCCGTGAATAATATTAGTCAGCAATCACACGCTTCCTCATCACATCCGGATACTCAACTGCCGGATTTTGATCTCATTGAAACATTTCGCTACGAACCCTGCTGCGGCTTTTTGCGTCTTGATCAACATCTGGTACGGCTGGGTCACTCATCGGCAGAACTGGGCTTTGATTTTCAGGAAAAGCAAATTCGTGAACAATTAAAGCTGTATGAAACCGGCGAGCAGGCTTTGCGCATGCGGCTTGGCCTTACCCGAAGCGGCATATTGACGATCACCTGTACTCCCTATCAGGCACTGCACGCAAAAGCCGTGTGGAAACTGGCGATTGCCGAAACCCGTCTCGATAGTCATGACCACTTACTGGCGCATAAAACCACCCGCAGACAGGTTTATGAGGCTGCACGGGCTGAATTCTCACCAGAGCAAGCCGATGAGGTACTGCTCACCAATGAGGTCGGTGAAATATGTGAAGGCACAATCACCTCGCTTTTCGTTGATATGGGCAATGGCTATTTCATCACCCCTGCATTGCAATGCGGTCTGCTCAACGGCGTTTTGCGACAGGAACTGATCGATAAGGGCATCGTTAAAATCGGCAGAATCACCCGTAAAGATTTGCAGCAAGCGCAAAAATTATTTGTCGGCAACTCGCTTCGCGGTATCATTGCAGCTGAACTTGCCGGTTAGAGGGTACTCATACTCAATGCACCCCAAATGTCCTGTAAAATTTTACGCATTTTTTGAAAGTTGCTCCCAGAAAAATGCGTCCCTGCCAGTAAATGAGACAAAAAAGCCACAGATACAAAGCAGTTCATGGTTAAGCCATCGACAAAGCCCTTGTATTTACCAGCATTTGCATACATCAAAATACGACATAGTTTTGTGAGTACAGGTATGTTTGCTAAACACAGACAATCTCTGCGCTGGAAACGTCTGACACTGGTTTAGTGTTTTGGAACAAATACTGATCGCCGGTCGTTTGCAAAGCTGACCATTTTTATTCTCGGGAGAGCACGCTTATGAAAAACCTCCGCACTGCCGCATCCCTTGCTTTGACTGCCACACTGGCAATCGCACTCACCGCCTGTACCACTTATGGCCCCGGCGATAATGGCGGTGGCAATCTGCCAATTCGTCCGGCCAATAATGGCATTGATGGCGGCTGGATGGATGCTAATGGCATTACGTCAAGCTTTAATGGCGGTGTGTTTGAAACCCGTACCACCGACACCAATGAAAAACTGGCCGAGGGCAATTATCGCTATCTCTCGCCACGTCTGGTTGAGATCGATATGCGCTCGATTGTGCGTGGTACCACGTCCAAGGTTAATTGTGCGCTTGTAACAACAAGCCAGCTCAACTGTACCACTTCGACCGGCTCACAGTTCTCGCTGACCCGCAAAGCCTGATTGTTATCATCATTGCAATTGCACAACGCCCGTAGCTCTGCTGCGGGCGTTGTGCTTTTAGAGCATTTCACTATCAACTTGTTAGATATAATAATGCGAAAGCTCTAAAATCTGTTCCTGCTATTTCCAGTCATCTGTTATCCAGCGGAGAAAGTCATGTCCCGTTTCATCCGGCTCTTAAGTCTTGGCATCAGTCTCACCGCTTTTATGCTCCCTGCTCATGCGGATTACAGCCTGACAATCCTGCATACCAATGACCTTCACTCCCGTATTGAGGAGGTTAATCAATATGATGCAACCTGCTCTGCCAAAGAGAGCGCTGATCAAAAATGCTTTGGCGGTGTCGCCCGTTTGAAAGCGGCAATCGACAACGAGCGTAAACAGGCAGAAAATTTACTGGTATTAGATGCCGGAGATCAGTTTCAGGGATCGCTATTTTTCACAACCTATAAAGGCGTTGATAATGCCGAATTCATGAATGCGATCGGCTATGATGCCATGGCGCTCGGCAATCACGAATTTGATCTCGGTCAGGAAGGACTGGTGCCTTTCCTCAATAAAATCACTGTGCCTGTGCTGGCTGCCAATCTTGAAACTATTGCCTCATCCCCGATCCATGGCAGATACCAGCCTTATCTGATCAAAACCATTGGCGGACAAAAGATCGGTATTATCGGCCTTATCACCCCGGATACCGCCGAAATTGCGCGGCCTGGCAAAGGCATTAGCTTCCTTGCTCCGAAAGAAACATTGCAGCGCACGATTAATGATCTCAAAACGCAAGGCATCACCAAGATTATTGCCCTCACCCATCTTGGCTATATGAATGATCAAAAACTCGCCGCCGAACTCGACGGAGTTGATATCATTGTTGGCGGTCATAGCCACACTCAGCTCGGCGCCAATGGCTTCCGCTCATCAGGACCTTACCCGACGCTTGTTAAAAATCCGTCCGGTATCAATGTTCCGGTGGTCTCTGCGTATGCCTATTCGCAATATCTTGGCAAAATCACATTGAATTTTGACGACGACGGCACTTTAAAGTCAGCGTCAGGCGCACCGATCCGGCTGGATGCATCAATAAAACCTGACCCGCAGCTTGCCGCGCGCGTGGCAGAAATGGCCAAGCCGATTGAAGCATTGAAAAACCGTAAAATCGCAGAAACCAGCGACCTGATTGACGGCTCCGGCATCTCCTGCCGCACCCAGCAATGCCCGATGGGCGAACTGGTAACCACAGCCATGCTTGAGCGCGTTCGCGATCAGGGCATAACTGCCGCGTTGATCAATGGTGGTGCTTTGCGCGCTTCAATCAAATCCGGTGACATAACTATGGGCGATGTGCTGGTCGTTTTGCCATTCCAGAATACGATTGCAACCTTTCAGCTCCAAGGCAGCGATCTGCGTGCTGCCTTGGAGAATGGCGTGAGCCAGATTGAACAGGGCAGTGGCCGTTACCCTCAAGTGTCAGGCATCCGCTTTCAGACCGACATGTCAAAACCGGCTGGTCAGCGCTTAACCAGCATTGGTATGCAAACCGATGATCAAGACTGGTTGCCGCTTGAGGACGCAAAACTCTATACGATTGCCGCCACAGATTATTTACGCACTGGCGGAGATGGCTACACCATGATCGCTGAAAAGGCTCAAAAGGCTTATGATTATGGCCCTGCCCTTGATCAGGTTGTGGCAGATTATCTGCAAACCAAGGGGCTCTATCAGCCACCGGCAGTCAAATAAATCTCTTTAACACAAAATCATAAATGGGTTTCTTGCTCATGTTATGGTTATGTTCTGGTCATCAGAGCCAAAATACTGTTATAATTGCTAAAATATGTACGGCAGCAAAATCTTTCCCGAATGCTTGTTATTATTCAGGAAATCAAAGATTTTTGCTCAATCAGGATAGAGATGACCACATGCATGATACTCTGATCAGCGAAGCCGCAATGTCCCAGCCGGCAGCAGCGAAACCCGTCCTTGAAAAAACCGGCGTCATGCTGATCAATCTGGGTACGCCGGATGGCACTGACCGCAAATCCATGCGCCGCTATTTACGCGAATTTCTGATGGATTCCCGCGTGATCGAATGGCCGAAAGCGCTGTGGTATCCTGTTCTTTTCGGTATTGTGCTCAACACACGGCCTAAAAAATCCGGTGCTCTTTACGACCGTATCTGGAATCGCGAAAAGGATGAATCACCGCTGCGCACGTTCACCCGTTCGCAGAGTGACCAGCTTGGTGCCCGTCTGGCTGATCTTGATAATGTTGTCGTTGACTGGGCAATGCGTTATGGCCAGCCCTCAATTGAAGATGTGCTGACCCGCCTTCGTGAACAGGGTTGTACCCGCATTGTGGCGTTTCCGCTCTATCCGCAATACTCCTCTTCCACCACCGGAAGCGTCAATGAAAAGCTCTATGACGCGCTGAATAAAGTGCGCTTCATGCCGGCTGTGCGTACTGTGCCGTCTTACCAGCATGAGCCGGTTTATATTGATGCGTTGGCGCGCTCTATTGAAGAGCATCTGGCAAGTCTTGATTTTGTGCCGCAGGTGGTTGTGGCATCTTATCACGGTATTCCGCAGAGCTATGCAAAGCGTGGCGATCCTTATCCGCAGCAATGCCTTGAAACCACGCGCTTGCTGCGTGAGCGTCTGGGCTGGGATGAGAAAAAACTCATCAGCACCTTCCAGTCACGCTTCGGTCCTGAAGAGTGGCTTCAGCCCTATACCGATAAAACCATTGAAGACATGCCAAAACAGGGCATCAAATCTGTGGCAGTCTTCAATCCGGGCTTCGTTTCGGATTGTCTCGAAACAGTGGATGAAATCGGCCATGAAGCGGCAGAGGCATTCCATGAAAATGGCGGTGAAAATTTCAGCCATATCCCATGCCTGAACGACGGTGAGCACGGTATGCGGGTTTTTGAAGAACTCGTGCGCCGTGAGCTGCAGGGCTGGGTATAACACAGCACCAACCTTGCGGGCGGTAATATACCCTTCGCAAGGCTTTTTAATTATAAATTTTCAAAGGAAAAATGATGGAATTCGGAGCAAATCTTGCCCTGCTGGTTTTGGCCGCTGTGGTCATTTTCACGCTTTATGCTGCCCTTAAAATTGTTCCTCAGGGCTCCAATTTTACCGTAGAACGCTTTGGTCGTTATACACGCACACTGACCCCGGGTCTGAATATGATCGTGCCGTTTTTCGATCGTATCGGTGCGCGCCTCAATATGATGGAACAGGTACTTGATGTGCCGACACAGGAAGTGATCACCCGCGATAATGCGACCACTGGCGTCGATGCTGTCGCATTTTATCAGGTGCTCAATGCCGCTCAGGCCGCCTATCAGGTTTCCCAGCTGGAATATGCGATTCTCAACCTCACAATGACCAATATCCGTACGGTTATGGGCTCGATGGATCTTGATGAACTGCTCTCCAACCGCGACACGATTAATGACCGCCTGCTGCATGTTTTGGATATGGCCGCGCATCCTTGGGGAATTAAAATTACCCGAGTGGAGATTAAAGACATCAACCCACCGCGCGATCTGATTGATTCCATGGCGCGCCAGATGAAAGCAGAACGTGATAAACGTGCGCAGATTCTGGAAGCCGAAGGGGATCGTAATGCCCAGATCTTGCGTGCCGAAGGTTTGAAACAATCCCAAATTCTGGAAGCCGAAGGTAAGCGTGAAGCCTCCTATCGTGAAGCGGAAGGCCGTGAGCGCTTGGCGCAGGCTGAGGCCAAGGCCACCACAATGGTTTCCGAAGCGATTGCTGAAGGTGATGTGCAGGCACTGAACTACTTTATTGCACAAAAATACACCGAAGCGCTGTCAGATATGGCATCAGCGAATAATCATAAAGTAGTTATGATGCCGCTTGAGGCCTCATCTTTGATCGGTACGCTCGGTGGTATTGGTGCCATTGCTAAAGAAGTCTTTGGCAACAATCCGGATGGTAATAATAACCAGCAGATCGCCCGCCAAAAGCCTGCCGGCCGATCAGATAGCACATCAACCGGCACCGGATCCCGCGTACCACCATCAGGAACGCGCTGATGGTGGGCTATATCGCTGAACTAGGTCTATGGAACTGGGTTATTATCGGTCTGGTTTTGCTGTTTCTGGAGCTGTTAACACCGGGCTTTTTCCTGATCTGGATTGGCTTGGCGGCTTTGGTAACAAGCCTGATCAGCTATATGGCTTATAGCTTGTTCGGAAACTGGCAAATTCAGTTACTGCTGTTTCTGGTTTTGTCAGTGGTCTTTATTCTGATCGGCCGCAGATATTTTAACCCGCGTACCCAGAGCAGTGACGAGCCTCTGCTTAACCGCCGTGCCGATCAGCTGATCGGCCTGCGGGCAACATTGCAAGAACCGATTATCAACGGCAATGGCAGAGCCCGCTTTGATGATACACTGTGGCGGGTAACAGGGCCTGACCTGCCTGCAGGAACAACAGTTATCGTGCGGGAATATCTCGACGGATTGCTGCGCGTAGAACAGCTCAAATAATTCAGAAATTAAAAAGGCGGCTTAAAAGCCGCCTTTTTAATTTCATTTGAAGTAGGAAAACTAATCTATCTGTTTGTTTAATCGCAGTTTCGAACGGAAAACCGGTTCCCACTTTTCCTTAAACTGCTCTAGAGCGCGTAACATTCAGGTTGGATCGCAGCGCTCGCTCTAGCATTTAGAGTTTTCGCATTGTCATATCTATCAAGTTGATTCAACTTGATAGTGAAATGCTCTAGGCCACACCGGCACGTAACAAATCATGGAAATGCACCAAACCGACCGGACGGTTATTATCTGTCACGATCACCGCACTGATGCGCGCTTCATTGAGCAATGCCAATGTTGAGCCAAGTAGCTGGTCGGGGCTTACTGTTTTGGGTGAACGGCTCATAATATCATCCACGATCAAACCAGCCATCGGGCGCTCCACATTACGCGTCAAGTCGCCATCGGTGATGATCCCCGCTAATGTGCCGTCTTCATTTTCAATAATCACACAGCCAAAATGCTTATGCGAATGGATGCGCATGGCTTCGGGCATTGGCGTGCCGACTTTAACCAGTGGCAGTTCATCACCACGATGCATAATATCTTTAACATGCGACAGGCTTGCTCCCAGCGAACCGCCCGGATGAAACACACGGAAATCACTGGCCGTAAAGCCGCGTTTTTCCAGCAGCGCCAGCGCCAGCGCATCACCAATAGCCAGCTGCATCAAAGTTGATGTGGTTGGCGCCACCCCGTGCGGGCAAGCTTCAGCCGCTTTTGGTAATAAAACCAATATATCGGATTCACGCCCCAAAGTTGAATTTTCCCCTGAGGTCAGCGCAATCAGCGGTACTTTAAACCGTCTTGAAAAGCTGACAATACCCTTCAGCTCTGCTGTTTCCCCCGACCATGACAATGCCAGAATAACATCATCACTGTTGATCATGCCAAGGTCACCATGATTGGCCTCAGCAGCATGTACAAAAAAAGCAGGCGTGCCGGTTGAGGCAAATGTCGCAGCAAGCTTTGAGCCGATATGGCCGCTTTTGCCAATACCGGTTACCACAACCCGCCCCTTCATGGCGGCAATGGTTTCAACTGCCTTGGCAAATGGCTCTGCCAATCCATTTTGCAGCGCCTGTTCAAGCGCGCTCAAGCCCGCCTTCTCAACTGCAATCGTATTGAGGGCGGAGGCGATAGCAGGGCTGTTCTGGCTCAATGGATTTCTCTCACTTTATTCATCCGGTCATTGATATCACGGCAAACTGTTTGGCCAGTCACACCTGTTAATACCGGAGCTATATTTGGTAAAACTAACAAGGAGGTAAAACTTTCCGCTCCACCTGTCCAGATTATATGGCTTTGAGCCACCTGTAAAACAATGCCATCCAACAGATCCAGCATTAATCGGGCGCAAAATAGCGAGCAATGCCAGTCGATTATGCGAAAAGAAACCTTGTATTAACCATAACACTTTACCGTCCTGAGATAAGTCGGCGATTTGCTGGCTTCTTCAGATTTTGGCAGGACGATGAACAAAACAGCCAATACAGGCTCTCTTACCCTGTTTCCGCTGCGCACAGCCCACAAAACGGCTCTGCTTGCAGGAACTGTGCTGTGCTCATTCATCATCACATTTCAAGCCCAAACACAGACATTACCGGTTGGCTCTGCAGCCAATAATGATGCAATAGCAGAAGCCATTGCCCAATCCGAGAATGCGGCTCCTGTTATCTATGATGCCAATGGGCGGCTTGTGGATCAAACTGTACCACTAATACCCGTCTTCACCGATAGTGATGACAGTGCCAGCGGCCAGCGCGCCGCGCCAATGGATACAGGTCGCGCAGCGCGTGCTGAACGGGAAAACCTGCCTGAAGCTGCCATTGATGGCCGCGGGCGCCAGCCCTATCAGGCCGATCCTTTTGAACCGCAAGGCATCCGCGCCGGAAGTTTCATTTTGCGCCCTTCGCTTGATCAGGGTATCCGTGCCACCAATAATGCCGATAACAGCGCCAGCGGCGGCAGTGCTGTTCTATCGGAAACTGCATTGCGTCTTAATGCGCGCTCCGACTGGGCAAACCATCTCGCCAGTCTTGATGCCAGCGGTATTTTTGAAAAAAGCCTGTCCGGTCAGAGTGTATCCAACCCGCGTGGTCAGATTGATGCAGCATTACGACTGGATTTAAGCAATGAGATCCGCTTAAATTTCGGGCTAGGCTATTCGGTTAATCGTGAAGATGCATCCGATCCCAACGGCATCAGTGCCGCACGCACCCGCCCGCTGGTACATACCACAACCGCACAGGCAGGCATTGAACGTGATATTGGTAAAATATTTGCCAGAGCCCTCGCACGGGTCAATAACAGCCGCTACGGCACTGCAAAACTCTTTAATGGCGATCAACTCGACCAGAGTGACCGCAACAATACATATGTGAGCATGACATTGCGCGGCGGGTTTGAACTGAGCGCAATTATTCGCCCGTTTGCAGAAGTTGAAGTGGGGCGCCGTTTTTATCAGAATGATAACGGGCTGGATCGCAATGCCAATCAGCTTGGTCTGCGCACCGGTCTGCAAATCAATAGCGGCGAGAAACTGAACGGTGAGTTTTCAGTTGGTTACATTACCGCACGCAACCGCGATGACCGGCTGAATAATCTTAGCGGCCTGTCGCTGGATGCAGCGATGAACTGGTCGCCACAACGCGGCACCGATGTGCAGCTGGGTTTAAGAACCTATCTCGACAGCAGCCCCGATATCGGCGGCAACTCCTCTATCCTCTATCTCGCTAATCTTGATATCACGCGGATGATCCGCTCTGATCTCAGCCTTAATGCCCGTCTTGATACCTCAATACGAAACAATCGCGACGGCAGCGGTACAGATTTTGGCATGGGCGCAGAAATCGGCGCGACCTATTGGTTTAACCGCTTCTTTGGTGTGGATGGTAAATTGCGCCATCAATTTATCAACAGCGATGTTGAGAGCCGTAAATATAGCAGCAATAGTGTTTATCTTGGTGTGAAAATGCGCCGCTAGAGCATTTCACTATCAAGTTGGATGAACTTGATAGATATGGCAATGCGAAAACACTAAAATCCAGAGTGAGCGCTGCGTTTCAATCTGAACGTTATCCGCTCTAGAGCCGTTTCAAAAACTGGAGCCGCTTTTTCTGTGTCTGCCCATAAACACACAAAGAATACATTTTCACTCCCCCTTTGAAATGCAAAAAGCCGGTCTGAGACCGGCTTTTTATGTGTGCTAGAGAAAATCAAGAAAGCTTGATGGTCTTCAACAGCTCTTCAATGCTCACTTCAACTAATGGGCGGATATCATGGCGCCACAGAGCAAAAGCCACATTGGCCTGAATGAAGCCCTCTTTCGAGCCGCAGTCAAATGTGCGCCCCTGATAATTGAAACCTGAGAAGGACTGAACATTTGCCAGTTTCAGCATCGCATCTGTGAGCTGAATTTCATTGCCGGCGCCTTTTTCCTGCTTGCCAAGCAGATCAAAAATCTCTGGCTGCAGAATATAACGACCGTTAATATACAGGTTGGATGGCGCAGTGCCTTTGGCAGGCTTTTCAACCATCTGGTTGATTTCAAAACCGTTGCCGATATCTTTGCCTTTACCCACAATACCATATTTATGGGCTTCTTCAGGATCGCATTCCTGAACGCCGATCACATTGCCGCCGGTCTGCTCATAGAGCTCGACCATTTCTTTAAGGCAGCCTTTTTTCGATTGCATAACCATATCCGGCAACAGCAGCGCAAACGGCTCGTCGCCAACGATTTCACGGGCGCACCATACTGCATGGCCAAGGCCGAGCGGCACCTGCTGGCGGGTAAAGCTTGTGCTGCCGGGCTGTGGCTGCAGATCCTTCATATGCTGCAACTCATTGAGCTTACCGCGTTCTGCAAGTGTTGTATAAAGCTCAACCTGCGCATCAAAATAATCTTCGATAACCGCTTTGTTTCGGCCCGTCACAAAAATCAGATGTTCAATACCCGCTTCGCGCGCTTCATCAACCACATATTGAATGACCGGCTTGTCGACCACAGTCAGCATTTCTTTCGGCACTGATTTGGTAGCCGGTAAAAAACGCGTACCCAATCCTGCAACTGGAAAAACTGCTTTGCGGATTTTTTTAACTGAATTCATGTGACTTCCCATATTACCCGGCCATCATATCTGGCATCGATGCAAATCTATCACGGCATCCCACAAATATATCTTATGGGTTACTGCCAAAGAGTAAAGCTGACTTATAATAGCCAATAGTGCCAAAATATGAAAAATACCTGTATATTCTAAAACTTAAGGTCACATTTGATGTGCAAATATTACCATATTTGAGCGCATTAAAAATATTGCGCGTTTTTAATTCATACAGGGTTCATTTCCACTCCGTATTTTAGATTATTAGCAATTCCTACTATTAAATGCGCAACACAAACAGACACGCTGATTTTTCTGGTTCTGCACACAGCTCCTGCATGGTAAACTAAATACTAACTTCCGTAGGGCATAATAGCTTGAATTTGATTTTGCATATGCAGGGAGAAAAGCATGCTTCGAACCCATATTCTTAACAATACCCTTTGGAGCCGCGTGTTCAAGGGTACTGCAACTACAGTGTCTGCCATTGCTTTATCGCTGGTCTTATCAACCGGTTATGCGCATGCCGATGCACAATTTCGCAAATGGGTATCGGGCTTTCGTCCTGTCGCCATGCAAAACGGCATTGCGCCTAGCACCTTTGACCGCGCCTTTGCCGGCGTGAATGAGATCGACCCTGAAGTTCTGCAAAAAGCCCGTTTTCAGCCTGAATTTACCACCCCTGTCTGGGATTATATTGATAATCGTGTCAATGAGCATTCCATTGGCACCGGTCAGGTAATGGCTAAAAAATGGGGTAAAGCGCTGACTGCCATTGAAAAACAATATGGCGTCGATCGTAATATTCTGCTCGCAATCTGGTCAATGGAAACCGGCTACGGCGAAATGATGAAGCGTCCTGATGTCATGCGCGATGCCATCCGCTCGCTGGCAACATTAGCTTATGCTGATCAGCGCCGTGCCAAATATGCACGCAACCAGCTGATTGCTGCAATGAAAATTCTGCAGACTGGTGATATCGACCGTAGCCATTTAAGTGGTTCATGGGCGGGCGCTATGGGACACACCCAGTTTATCCCGACCAGCTATCAGGCCTATGCCGTTGATTTTGATGGCAATGGCAAACGCGACATCTGGAACTCTGTTCCGGATGCGCTGGCAACTGCCGCCAATTTGCTGCGTAAAAACGGCTGGGAGCCAGGACGCACATGGGGCTATGAAGTGGTACTTCCGGCATCCGGAAAATTCCCTTCCGGGTCACTCAGCATTGGCGAATGGCGTCGTCTGGGTCTGGTACGCGCCAATGGCCGTGCATTCCCGAGCGATAGTGAAAAAGCCACACTTAAAGTGATGGATGGCCGTAACGGCCCTGTGTTTCTGATGACCAAAAACTTCTTTGTTATCAAGCGCTATAATAATGCCGATACATATGCATTAGGCGTTGGCATGCTGGCTGATCGTATTGCAGGCTATAGCGGACTAGTGCGCGACTGGAACCGTCCTTTCACGCCGATTTCCATGAAAGAACGTGAAGAGCTGCAAGGCCATTTGCGCGCACTTGGTTATTATGACGGCAAGATTGATGGTAAAATCGGCTCATCATCACGCAAAGCGATTGAAGCTTTTCAGCAACGTAACGGCCTGCAATCTGACGGGCATCCGAGCAAAGAAGTGCTGGGCGTTCTGCGTCGTCGTTAAAATTTAAAACAATCAGGCCGGATCATCCGGCCTGATCTTTCTTATGCATGATGCGGATAAGTGTGCAGAGCCTATGAAGCCTCAACATCAGCCCCTCCTCAAATCCAAAGTTTTATACGGGTCGCAGGCAGGTCTTTTGTCAGGTCTGATCATTGCAGGCAGCCTGCTCCTGATATTGAATATTCAATTGACAGCGCCAGCCATGGCGCAAGCACAAATGGCACAAGCGCAAATCGCCCAGCAAAATCAGCAACCACCCAAGCGCCGCACCTTGTTTGACATGTTGTTTGGTGATTCAGACCGGCGCAGACAACCCGAAACTGTTCAGCCACGCATGCAGCAACCTGCGCAGCGCAAAAATGTGCCTGTGAAGAAAAAGCCGGTTATTAGTAAACCAAAACCCGCTGCAGGCCCCTCTGTCGTTACACCTGCACAGCCAGCCCAGCCTGAGATTTTGCCCAAGAATGCCAATGCCAAAACGGTGCTGGTCATTGGTGATTTTATTGCCAGCGGGGTTGCAGACGGGCTGAATGAAACTTTTGCACAAATGCCCGACTTGCAGATTGTGAACCGTACCAACGGCTCGTCGGGCTTTGTGCGTCAGGATTATTATAGTTGGAGCAAAGAGCTTCCGGCCATATTAGCCGAGCAAAAACCGGCTGCAATTGTGATCATGATCGGTGCCAATGATCGCCAGTCTCTGTCACAAAAAAGCACGAATATTGCCCCTGACACTGCCGAGTGGAAGACACTTTATCAAACACGCATTGATGGTTTTTTAGCTGTCACTGCCAAATCCGGCATACCTGTGGTGTGGATGGGACAACCGCCCTATCAATCATCTGTCCTGACACAAACAATGCTGTCATTGAATGCCATTTATAAATCAGCCGCTGAAAAATCCGGTTTCATGCCGGATAGCACGATACCCAATGCAAGCTTTGTCGATGTTTGGGATGGCTTTGTGGATGATAAAGGTGCGTTCACGCAAACCGGTGTTGATGTGAACGGCCAGACAGTGCGTTTGCGTGGCAATGATGGCATTACAATTACCGCTGCGGGTAAGCGTAAGCTGGCATTTTATGCCGAAAAGCCTTTGCGGCAAATACTCAAACTGTCCTCACCTGAGGTACCGGAATCCACCCTTGATGCCAAAAGCAACGAGCCGATGGCTGTTCCCGTCCATAAAGAAATCACACGCATCGGCCCGATGAAACTAAGCGATCTGGATCAGTCCTCAGATGAGATTCTGCTCGGCGACACCGCAACCGCAGCGAAACCGGCACCCATCCGCACCGGTAACCAGCCAATCCCATACGGTCGTGCAGATGATTTTCGCTGGCCAAGACCTTAACAAGGCCTGCGGCAACCATTTCTGAAACCTGAAATTACGCTAGAGCATTTCGTAGTCCAATGGAATCATTGGGCGGCCACGATAATGCGTAAAAACAATAACTTAGAGCGGATTACATGATCCAATTTAAACGTAAACCGCTCTAGAGCGAATAACGATCAGTTTGGATCGCAGCGCTCGCTCTAGGTTTTAGGGTTTTCGCATTGTCATACCTATCAACTTGATAGTGAAATGCTCTAAGCCGGCAACAGGCTTGCTCCCATTAATTGCAAGTCAATAGCACGTGCGGCCTGCCTGCCCTCACGAATGGCCCAAACCACCAATGATTGCCCGCGCCGCACATCACCGGCAGCAAACAACTTAGGCACAGATGTGCAATAATCCGTTTCATTGGCCATTACGCTCACACCACCACGCATATCGGTTTTCAGCTTGAGCCTTTCACCCAGCTCTGACAAAACGCCCTCTTTGGCAGGTCCGCTAAAGCCAAGGGCAATAAACGCCAGATCGGCCTGCAGGATAAATTCTGATCCGGCGACAGGCTTGCGCTTTTCATCAACAGCACAGCACATTACATGGGTCAGCCTGCCGTCTTCGCCACCAAAACCAAGGGTTGCAACCTGAAATTCGCGTATCGCTCCCTCAGCCTGAGAGGATGAAATACGGATTTTCGTTGCCCAATAAGGCCACACGCTAAGCTTATCTTCATGTAATGGCGGTTCAGGGCGAATATCCAATTGTGTAACTTGCACCGCTCCTTGACGAAAGGCTGTGCCCACACAGTCAGAAGCGGTATCACCTCCGCCAACCACCACAACGCGCTTGCCAGCGGCTGAAAGACTATCAGCCAATGCCCAGGCGCGCGACTGCTCATATTCACCTGCAACACGGCGGTTTTGCTGTACCAGATACGGCATTGCATCATAAACACCTTGCAGGTTGGAACCGGGCAAAGCAGGATCACGCGGTGTCTCTGCCCCCCCGCAATACAACACAGCATCATATTGATCTGTCAGTTGCTTGACCGCAATATCCTTACCGATCTCAATGCCATAATGGAAACGAGCCCCTTCACCTTCCATTTGCGCAATACGGCGATCAATCAGATGTTTTTCCATTTTAAAATCAGGAATACCATAGCGCAACAAACCGCCAGCGCGGCTTTCACGTTCATAAACATCAACACCGTGCCCGGCACGAGCCAGCTGCTGTGCTGCCGCAAGTCCTGCCGGACCCGAGCCGATAATGGCAACGCGCTTGCCGGTTTTAATTTCAGCCCGCTGCGGTGCTATTAATCCCAGTTCAAAGGCTTTATCAGCCAAAGCCTGTTCAACAGTTTTAATCGCTACCGGCACATCTTCCAGATTAAGCGTGCAGGATTCCTCGCAAGGTGCCGGGCAAATCCGCCCCGTAAACTCGGGAAAATTATTGGTAGAGTGCAGATTAGCAATCGCCTCTTTCCATTGCCCTGCATAAACCAGATCATTCCAGTCTGGTATCTGATTATTCACCGGGCAACCAGTATCACCGGCCTTATCGCCATGGCAAAATGGCACCCCGCAATCCATACAGCGCGCAGCCTGTTTTTGTACTTCTGTTTCACTGATCGGCAAGGTGAATTCACGAAAATGCCTGATGCGATCGGATGCCGGCTGATATTGTGCAACCTGCCGGTCGTTCTCCAGAAAACCTGTAACTTTACCCATATAAAATATCCATATTTTTGCGGAGAGACTATTATTCTGCTGCAGTTTGTGTGCGCAGATGCTCCATCTCTTCCAAAGCGCGGCGATATTCGACCGGCATGATTTTCACAAATTTCGGACGATACTGTTCCCAGTTATCAAGGATCATGCGCGCTTGCTCGGAACCGGTATAATGATGATGATTGGTCAGAAGCTGTACCAATCGCTCCTCATCATGGCGGGTCATATTACCTGAAACATCAACGCGGCCTTTATGCATCATGTCGCCGCCCTGATGACTGAGGCGCTCGAGAATATCGTCTTCTTCAGGGACCGGCTCCAGCTCCACCATCGCCAGATTACAGCGCTGTGCAAAATCACCGGCCTCATCCAGCACATAGGCAACACCACCCGACATGCCGGCCGCAAAATTGCGTCCCGTTTCACCGATCACCACCACAACACCGCCGGTCATATATTCACAGCCGTGGTCGCCTACACCTTCAACAACCGCAACGGCACCGGAATTGCGCACAGCAAAACGCTCGCCCGCCTGTCCGCGAATATAGCATTCGCCTTCAATCGCACCGTAAAGAACAGTGTTTCCGGCAATGATTGCCTCATGTGCTTTAATCCGGCTGTCTTCATTCGGGCGGATAATAATCCGGCCGCCGCTCAAGCCTTTACCGATATAATCATTGCCTTCACCATAAAGTTCAAAGCTGATCCCACGCGCCAAAAATGCGGCAAAAGACTGCCCCGCAGTACCATTAAAGCGCACATTAATTGTGTCATCCGGCAGACCCTTATGGCGATATATTTTAACCAGCGCTCCGGAAAGCATTGCACCCACAGAGCGATCAGTATTTTTTATGGCGTGGGTAAGCCGCACTTTTTCACGATTTTGCAGCGCCGGAGCAGCCTCTGCAATCAATCCACGATCCGGCACATCATCAATCGGATGCTGCTGGCGCTGTGTATGTTTTTGCTGAGTATCATCACCCAAAGCGCTTGTCTGAGGCCGGTGGAAAATTCGGCTGAAATCCAGCCCCTGCGCTTTCCAATGGTTGATTGCGGCCTGTTTTTCTAACAAGTCAGAACGACCGATAATCTGCTCTAAACGGGTAAAGCCCAGTTCAGCCAGCAATACCCGCACCTCTTCCGCCAGATAGAAGAAGAAATTGATAATATGTTCAGGTGTACCCTTGAAACGCTGTCGCAATACCGGATCCTGCGTTGCCACGCCCACAGGGCAAGTATTGAGATGACATTTGCGCATCATAATACAACCGGCAGCAATCAACGGCGCAGTTGAAAAGCCGAACTCATCCGCACCGAGCAAAGCGCCCACAATCACATCGCGCCCTGTTCGCAAGCCACCATCAACCTGCAAGGCAATGCGCGAGCGCAGCCCGTTGAGCACCAGTGTTTGCTGGGTTTCTGCCAGACCGGTTTCCCAAGGGCTACCGGCATTTTTTAAAGAGGTCAGCGGCGAGGCACCGGTTCCGCCATCATAACCGGAAATAGTAATATGATCGGCACGCGCCTTGGCAACACCGGCTGCAACCGTACCAACGCCAACCTCAGACACCAGCTTCACTGAAATATCCGCTTCAGGATTGACATTTTTCAGGTCAAAGATCAGCTGCGCCAAATCTTCGATTGAATAAATATCATGATGTGGCGGAGGTGAAATCAACCCGACACGCGGAGTGGAATGGCGGGTTTTGGCAATGGTCGCATCCACTTTATGCCCCGGCAGCTGCCCTCCCTCGCCGGGCTTGGCGCCTTGTGCAACCTTGATCTGGATCATATCGGCATTAACCAGAAACTCGGTTGTCACGCCAAAGCGTCCGGATGCCACCTGCTTGATGCTTGAGCGTTGCGGGTTAGGTGAACCATCGCGCAGCGGATACAAACGATCAGGCTCTTCCCCACCCTCGCCGGTATTGGACTTTGCACCCATGCGGTTCATAGCAACGGCTAATGTTGTATGTGCTTCTCGCGAGATTGAACCAAATGACATTGCACCGGTTGAGAAACGCTTCACAATGTCTGCCGCCGGTTCAACCTGCTCCAGCTCCACCGGCTTCTGTCCTCGTTCACCCGCACGCCTGAGATGAAACAGCGAGCGGATAGTTTTGGCCGCCGCCGAACGGCTGTTGAGCATCTCGGAATATTCAGCGAAACTCTTCGGATTATTGTTGCGCACCGCATGCTGCAATTTTGCCACCGCATCCGGCGACCATATATGCGCCTCACCACGGATACGATAAGCGTATTCACCGCCAACATGCAAGGCATGACCACCGCCGATCTCGCGCACAAAGGCTGCATTGTGGCGCAGCACAGTTTCCTGTGCCACCTCGCTCAGTCCCACACCTTCAATCATCGAAGCGGTGCCGAAAAAGAACCGGTCGACAAATTCCTGTTTCAAACCGACCGCATCAAAAATCTGCGCACCGCAATAAGACTGATAGGTAGAGATGCCCATTTTTGACATCACTTTGAGCATGCCTTTGCCGAGTGATTTGATATAGCGGCTGACAACTTCACCGCCATCAACTTCCGGCGGAAACTCGCCCCGCTGATGCATATCGGTCAGCGTATCAAAAGCCAGATAAGGATTGATCGCCTCGGCGCCATAACCGGCAAGACAGCAGAAGTGATGCACCTCGCGCGGCTCACCACTTTCAACCACCAGTCCCACAGAGGTACGCAAGCCCTTGCGGATCAGATGATGATGCACGGCTGCGGTTGCCAGCAATGCCGGAATAGCAATGCGATCTGCCCCCACCTGCCGGTCAGACAGGATGATAATATTATAACCGCCATGAACCGCAGCTTCGGCACGGTCACATAGCCGCGCCAAACTGCCATCCATACCGTATGCGCCCTCACTCACAGGATAGGTCATATCGAGTGTTTTGGTATCAAACCGGTCTTCCGAATGGCCGATCGAGCGGATTTTTTCCAAATCAGCATTGGTCAGAATGGGCTGGCGCACTTCCAGCCTTTTGCGGCGGGAACTGCCGATGAGATCAAAAATATTCGGACGCGGGCCGATGAAAGACACAAGGCTCATCACCAGCTCTTCACGGATCGGATCAATCGGCGGATTGGTCACCTGTGCAAAATTCTGCTTGAAATAGGTATAAAGCAGCTTTGCCTTATCCGAGAGCGCCGAGATCGGCGTATCTGTACCCATGGAACCAACAGCCTCCTGACCCGTGGTCGCCATTGGCGCCATCAGCAGCTTGGTATCTTCCTGTGTATACCCGAAACTGCGCTGCCGCTCTGTCAGGCTGACATCGCGGCGCAGCGCGCGCGGCTCCACCGGCGCCAGATCTTCCAGCACCAGCTGCGTATTGCTCAGCCATTGGCGATAGGGGTGCGCTGTCGCAATCTGTGATTTCAGCTCATCATCACTGATAATCCGCCCCTGCTCCAGATCAATCAGCAGCATACGCCCCGGCTGCAAGCGCCATTTTTTAACAATGCGGCTTTCTTCAACCGGCAATACACCGGCTTCTGAAGCGAGAATAATCCGGTCATCATCAGTCACCAGATAGCGTGCCGGTCGCAAACCGTTACGATCCAGTGTTGCGCCAATCTGGCGGCCATCGGTAAAAGCTACCGCTGCCGGCCCGTCCCATGGCTCCATCAGCGCCGCATGATATTCGTAAAATGCCCTGCGCTCATCACTCATCAGCTGATTATTGCCCCATGCCTCAGGGATCAGCATCATCATGGCATGGCTCAAACGATAGCCGCCCTGCACCAGAAACTCGAGCGCATTGTCAAAACAGGCCGTGTCGGACTGGCCTTCATAAGAGATTGGCCACAGCTTGGAAATATCATTGCCGAACAGCTCGCTATCAACTGAGGCCTGCCGTGCCGCCATCCAGTTCACATTACCGCGCAGCGTATTAATCTCGCCATTATGCGCTACCATGCGATAAGGATGCGCGAGTTTCCATGATGGAAATGTATTGGTAGAAAAGCGCTGATGCACCAGCGCAATCGCGCTTTCAAAACGCGGATCCGTGAGATCCTGATAATAGGCGCCAACCTGATGGCTGAGAAACATACCCTTGTAAATCACGGTGCGTGCAGACATTGACACGATATAAAAACCGTTATCGCGGCCTGCCGTTTCGTGAAAAATCCGGTTAGAAATAACTTTGCGCAACACAAAAAGACGGCGCTCAAAATCATCATCACTGGCAATATTGGCATTGCGGCCGATAAAAACCTGCCGGTGCACCGGCTCGGTCGCTGCAATCTCTGCAGCCTTTGAGAGTGAGCTATTATCAACCGGTACAGAGCGAAAGCCCAGTAATGTCTGGCCTTCAGCGGCAATCACTTCCGCAATAACCTGTTCAAGATGCGCACGCAGCTTTGCATCTTGTGGCATAAAGATTTGCCCTACGGCGTAATGTCCGGCATCCGGTAGCACCACCCCGGTTGCTGCCATTTCTTGCGCGTAAAAACGATGCGGCAGCTGTACCAGAATACCTGCGCCATCGCCCATCAGCGGATCTGCGCCCACGGCACCGCGATGGGTCAGGTTTTCCAGCATTTGCAAACCATCGCGCACAATCTGATGCGACGGCACATTTTTCATGTGTGCAATAAAGCCCACGCCACAGGCATCATGCTCATGACGCGGATCATAAAGCCCCTGCTTTTGCGGCAGGTCTTTATTATATAAAATCTGATTTTGTGAACCAGTGGTTTTAGTCGATGTTGTGGTTTTCCCGCCGGTTTCTGTGGAATTGTGAGCCTGAATAGCCCGAACAGCCCGAACAGAATGCGACTTGATCAACATCGAAACCTCCTTAGCCCCGGATGAGGGACATGAGCCGGTTCAGGCGTGCGGCACCAACCCGTCCTCCGGACGGGATAAATACCTGCCCGAAAGCAGCAAAATTGTTAAATAAACTTGTGAAAATGCTGGCTGTTCGCAGACACAAAACAACAAGGAATGGCAGACGAACTGCTTCAGTTTCAGAATTAAACATCGCCGGCCTCCTCTGTTAGTAAAGCACCTGTTTGATACATGTTTGTGAACGCAAGCGTTTTAACTAGAGCCGTTTCAGGAAAAGTGAGAACCGGGTTTCCGTCCGAAACTGCGTTTAAGCAAACAGATAAAGCGGTTTTCCTGCTTCATTAAGAAATGAAAACGCTCTAATGGCGAAACGGCAACCTGCCAGATAAAGCGCGCACTGGTAAAACATAGCATATATTGAGACCAAATTCGCCGGAAACAGCCTCCACAAATTGAGCCATATAGGTCAGCATTGCTGCCACATCAATTTATTACAGAATATTTAGCGCTCCACAAGCAGTAAACTTTTATTTTTTACGATGATTTTGTAATTTCATTGCGCCACGAAATATCCCTTGTTTAAAAACAAAGAGTTAGAACACAGAGTTAACTGTCGCTCATCCAATTTTCGGCAAATTTTCGGCAATCTGTGGCAATCTGCGCATCAACTTTTATGCAATCCGCATGCTGCGGCGCTTTCCTTCAAATCCGCATGCTGCGGTATTTCCCTTCAAATCCGCATGCTGCGTCAGGTTTATCCAATCCGCAATCTGATCATAAGTTTCATTCAACTCTATTGAAAAAACCGCTATACAAGCGAATACCCTCTTGCATAACAGCAGCATACGGAGCCTTTCATGCATTTTGCTTCCGATAACTGGGCCGGTGCCCATCCCGATATTACTGCCAATATCAGCGCCAATGCCGATGGTTTTGCCGCCTCCTATGGCGCCAGTGAAATCGACAAGAAAGTTGAACAGCGCTTCAATGAATTATTTGAGCGTGAAGTTGCGGTATATTTTGTCGGCACGGGTACCGCTGCAAACTCACTGGCACTGGCCAGTGTCAACCGCCCTGGCGGTGTATCGCTGTGTCATCGCGAAGCCCATGTCATTGAAGACGAGTGCGGCGCACCGGAATATTTTACCGGTGGCGCGCGTCTGCATCCGGTGGATGGCGCCTTGGGCAAGATGGATCCGGCCAATCTGCGCAAAGAGCTGAAGCGCTTTAATCCGGCCTTCATTCATGCCGGTCAGCCGATGGCGGTTACCATCACGCAGGCTACAGAAATTGGCACAATCCATAGCCTTGAAGAGATTGCCGCTATTTCTGCCATTTGCCGCGAACATGGTCTTCCGCTGCATCTTGACGGTGCACGCTTTGCCAATGCTTTGGTGACTATGGGTGTAACGCCTGCAGAAATGACATGGAAACAAGGCGTAGATATTGTATCTTTCGGCGGCACCAAAAATGGCTGCTGGTGTGCCGAGGCTCTGGTGTTCATGAACCCAGATCAGGCCAAAGACCTGCCATTCATCCGCAAACGCGCAGCACAATTATTCTCCAAAACCCGTTTCATCGCCGCGCAGTTTGATGCCTATTTAAAAGATGATCTGTGGCTTGATCTTGCCCGCCACGCCAATGCCATGACCACAAAACTGGCGCAGGCAATTACTGCTTCCGATAAGGTGAACCTGGCTTGGCAGCCGCAGGCCAATGAAATCTTTGCGATTTTGAAAAAGTCTGACAGCGATAAGCTCTTGGCAGCAGGTGCAGTATTTTACGACTGGAACCCGCCGCACAGCGCTGATCCGATTGCTGATGATGAAACCTTTATCCGTCTCGTTACCAGCTTTGCGACCACAGAGGCTGAAGTCGATAAATTTACCGACCTGATTAAAGTCCTGTAATTGAAACAGGATTAAATATGAACAACAAAAAGGGCAGGATAGTTCCTGCCCTTTTCTTTTACATTACATGCAAAATTATTTACCAGTCAGCGCTTTTGCATCGACGGTTTTTGTATCAATGCTTTTCGCAGTATCATGGGCAACTGCCGTTACATTGATTTTACGTGGCTTCAACTCTTCAGGAATTTCACGTTTCAGATCAATGTGCAGCAGGCCATTTTGCAGGCTTGCGCCGGCGATCTCAACATGATCGGCCAAATGGAAGCGGCGCTCGAATGCCCGCGAGGCAATGCCGCGATAAAGAAATTCTTTATCACTTTCACTCTCGTCTACAGTTTTCGTGCCTTTAATGCTCAGCTGATTGCGATGAGCTTCAATTTCAATCTCGTTCTGGTCAAAACCTGCAACAGCCATCGTAATCCGGTAGGCACTCTCGCCGGTACGCTCGATATTATAAGGCGGGTAAGACTGAGCAGTTTCCGGCTGGCCGAGGCTGTCCAGCATGGTGAACAAGCGGTCAAAACCAACAGTTGAACGATATAACGGAGAAAAATCAAAATGACGCATAATATGCCCTCCTTCAGAGCGACGTTGCGTTAAATATCAAACGAAAATACTCCCGATTATCGGCAAGTTTTCCTGTTACTCATGCAGCCCCTTATCAGGCGGCTACCACAATGATCTGGTATTGCAGAAAACAGATTTCAAGAGTGGCAATACACGCATTTACAATTTGTCTTCTAGCCGCCACGATCATCAGCTATGATGTAATTCGCCTGAATGGCTATCCTGTTCAGCGACAACCGCATAAGCGAAATGCCTGATATGACCACACAACCCACGCTCTTTTTTGAAACTGAAAATAACAATGCGCCGGTAGGATTACAGGCAGGTTACTTTCAATCACACGATGGTTTTCAGCTCCGTTATGCCATTTGCCCACCATTAAAAAAGCAGCCTGAGAATACGCATATCGGTACCAGCAATCCGCAGCCGTCGCGTGGCACGGTGATTTTGCTGCATGGCCGAAATGAGGCTTTTGAAAAATATTATGAGACAATCAGCGATCTCAACCGGCGCGGCTTTTGCGTAGCGACGATGGATTGGCGCGGTCAGGGCGGTTCGTGCCGGATTTTAAAAGATGCGCAACGCGGTTATGTGCGCAGCTTTGACGACTATCAGAATGATTTCGAGATTTTTCTTAAAAGCATTGTTCTGCCGGATTGCCCGCCGGATTTTTATATTCTGGCACATTCAACCGGTGCACTGATTGCGCTGCGGTCGCATCAAATGCTGCAATCACGTATCCGGCGCATGGTGCTCATTTCGCCATTTCTCGGCCTTGCCCGCAGTATTTTTCACGATAAGCAGCTCAGACCACTGGCCAGTATCTTGTCACGCCTCGGCTTAGGCAGCCGCTATGCCTCCAAAGTACCGCATCAGCTGGCACCGGAAAGCTTTGGACATAACCCGCTTTCCCATGATCAAAGCCGCTATATCCGTAATGCTGCAATCATCAGCGCTCAGCCGCAGCTTGGCATTGCAGGCCCTACATTTCAGTGGCTGGCGCAAACTTTAAAAGCTATTTATAGCATCAACACGCCACAATTTTTCGACAGTTTTTCAATCCCGACCCTGATCATGGTTGCCGGTGCCGATCGTGTTGTTGATGGTAAGGCTGCTATTCATTTTGCCCAAAGCCTGCGCAGTGCCTCGCTGATAACGATCGACGGCGCCTATCATGAGCTGCTGCAGGAAAGCGACTTTTATCGCGAGCAGGTCTGGGCGGGTTTTGATGCTTTTATTCCGGGGTCCGCGCCGGTTGAACAATTAACCGAGCCAAAATACACCGAGCTATAACTGGCTACAGGCACAGTTTAAAAACACATGCCTGTAGCTTTTACTCATCAGGCATTTAATATGTTCAGCGCTTCTTCATGGAGTTTTGCAGACGCTGCCGCAACAATATAACCGCCCTTTTCCGCTGGTCCGCCATCGACCTGCGTAATCACTCCGCCCGCCTGTTCGATAATTGGAATAAGCCCCATCACATCATATGGCTGCAAACCGATCTCAACCACCAGATCGGCAAAGCCGGATGCCAGCATTGCATAGGCATAGCAATCCACACCATAGCGTGACAACCGCACCTGCCCCTCAAGGCGATCAAAGGCCTCGCGCTCTTTGCCCTTGAACATGTGTGGCGATGTGGTGAAAATCGTTGCTTCCGCCAATGAGGCCTGTTGACGGGTTTTCAATGGCACATGTCCGCCATTGCCTGCATATTCAGGGCCACTCCAGAATGCGCCCTCGCCGGTTGTATAAAACAACTCCTTGGTAAAGGGCTGGGACATCATGCCAATACGCGCATCACCGTCCACCATCAAGCCTACAAGCGTGCCCCATACCGGCAAACCGGAGATGAAAGCCCGTGTGCCGTCGATCGGATCAATAACCCAGACATGGCTGCTGTCGAGCTTTTCACCGCCAAATTCTTCGCCTAATATACCATGCTCAGGGTAATGCTGATTGATAACCCGCCGTATGGCCAATTCAGCCTCACGGTCTGCTTCAGTGACCGGATCAAAACCCACCGTGTACTTATTATCAACATCAATTTTCTGCCGGAATCGCGGCAAAGTTTGTTCGGCTGCAGCTTGCGCTATTTCTTGCAAAAACGACGAGTCCACCAACGAATTTTACTCCCATTCATAGTCACATTTAAGCATTCAGACGAAAATACAATGCTATTTCTCACCAAAGCCTTGCTTTTAAAATCTAAATAGCAAGAATTTTGATCAAAAATATCAATAGGTTAATTTGATCATACATTCAGAAATTACAGAATTTTCATAAAATTCCGGATTTTCACATGTTTCTTAATTGACCGTTGCATGCGTGCCGAATAAAATAGTTAACGGACAACATGTCTATTTGCGCCCGCAAGGGCGTTTCCTCCCTAGATTTTGGACCGCGCCTGGCGCGGTCTTTTTTTATCTTGAATTATCTGAAATGATTACTTTAGTGCCAGCCGGATATCCAGAGCATTTATTGTAAAAGGTAAAACCGGACTTATTCTGCAGCGTGCCGGTTCTGCATAAAAACATAATCGGGCAAAGCAGTCAGATCGGCCATAAATCGCGCAAGATCGTGGCACAAAGCAGTGAAAGACTGCAGCCTTATCAAACTGCCCTCATCCACATAAAGCGCGCGGTTTACTTCAATTTGTAATGCGTGATAATCACGATGCGGACGCCCGTAATGCTCGGTAATATAGCCGCCCGCATAAGGCTTATTATGAGCAACATTATAGCCCAGATTTTGCAATAATTCGATGGCCGCCCATGATAAGGCATCTGTACAAGAACGGCCAAAACGATCCCCGATGATAAAGTCAGGCCGCGCTAGCGCACTGTTACAAGCATTACCCTGCGTAGTATACAAACCACTTGGCATTGAATGACAATCAATCAAAACCGCATATCCAAATTGCGTTTTGGTATCACTCAGCAATTGGCCCAGCTGGTTATGATAAGGCTTATATAAGCTTTCTATCCGCCCTAAAGCCTCGGCAAGCGGCAATTTGGTCTTATAAATATCCTGTCCTTCACCAACGATTTTCGCAACTGTCCCAAGCCCGCCAGCCACGCGCGCGGAACGAATATTGGTAAAAGCCGGTACAGGCTCCAGAAACATTTTCGGATCAAGCTCATAAGGTTCACGATTAACATCAAGATAAGCACGTGGAAAATTGGCATGCAGAAGCGGCGCTCCGAGCAGCACAGCTGTTGCAAACAGCTCATCCACATAACAATCTTCAGACTGACGGATATCGTGCGAATTAAGGCGTGAACTATTGAGAAACTCCGGCGGATAATAGCGGCCGCTATGCGGAGAATTAAAAACAAACGGAATGCGCTGCTGTGCCGGAGCACAAACCTCATAAGGCGCAACTGACTGAAAATCCCGTTGCAGGCTCATCGTTCACTTTCACAAGATCAGTTCAGTTTTCATTGAAGCAAAAAATTGCTCTATCTTTTTATTTAAACGCAGTTTCATAAAACGGACAATAATTCAGCAGCAATGCGCGGTTTCCTAATAATAAATCATCAGTCTGTCACTGCTACAGCACATCGCCAAGCCTAACCCATAATTAGCAAAAGCAAAGCCGGTTTTCAGGGCTTCGATCAGAAATCATTGGTGGTAGCTAATTTTGCCGCTTTCTATAATTATTTTCTCACAAGGCCGATGACAAATTAATTATCTGCAATATATGAATTTTAGAGCATTTCCAGTTTTGTTTGAAGGATTGGAAATGCGCCATTGATGTGTTTTTAACACATCCCGTTTCTAAAACCGCATCGCACTTTTCGGCATGTCTTCTAATATATTATGATATTGAAACACTACGAGACTGTTGCAAGATTATCAATCTGTCCGGCGCTGATGCCAAAGCGGCTCATATAAAGACAAATGATTCATCCGATGTTTACCAAAGCAGCGTCTTATAGGATCAGATTGAATCGCTTTTATTGCCATTTTGTCACCGTAATATCATGCAGTAGACAATGTAATTAACCAAATTTAAAAGCGTACAGATATTCGGACGGACCAATGAAAAGAATTCTGCTAGCTGAAGATGATAATGATATGCGCCGTTTTCTGGTGAAAGCACTGGAAAAAGCCGGTTATCATGTGACCCATTTTGACAATGGCGCCAGTGCCTATGAACGTCTTCGTGAAGAGCCGTTCTCACTGCTGCTGACTGATATTGTTATGCCGGAAATGGATGGCATTGAACTGGCGCGCCGTGCGACGGAAATCGACCCCGATCTCAAAGTGATGTTCATCACCGGTTTTGCTGCTGTTGCGCTTAATCCTGATTCGAATGCACCGCGCGAAGCCAAGGTTCTCTCCAAGCCTTTCCATCTGCGTGATCTCGTTAATGAGATCGAAAAAATGCTGCTGGCCGCCTGATCTCAGCCTGCCTGTCGCACTTGATAAAAATCTTCAAAGAAAACAGAGATATTTCTCTCTATTTTTCAAAACAGCATTGACGCGCGCAAGCCAATATGGTGTATGCGCGTCAACGGATGGGCGTATAGCTCAGCGGGAGAGCACTACATTGACATTGTAGGGGTCACAGGTTCAATCCCTGTTACGCCCACCATCCGGCCTCAACAAAATCAATATCTTGTATAGTATAAACAAATCATTTGGTTCACCTCATATAAGTGAAACATTGCATGTTTTCCACAAAACCCGAATTCATTACCTGCTTTTTTCCCGGCAGTTTCTTGGCTTTTTAGCGGGTTGATTTATCGATTTTAGCCACAAAATATTACAAACAAAAACAAAAACCCCGCATAAGCGGGGTTAATACTATCTCACTCGATCTGGAGTAATTATTTAGTATCCGGAACGAGATGACAATTTTTCCCATCAAGCGTGCAGCACTCATAGCCGCCTTTTATAAGCACACAACGCTCAATATCAGTTTGAGGCAATGTTTGTGCGTGAGCAAATCCAGCACTTGATAATAAAACTACACAACAAGAAAATAATAAATTAATTTTTTTCATCATATCACCTTTAATTTAATAACAGGTTGAATTGATGATGTTTTTACAAAATAAACAACTCCAAAAAAATACTCGCCATTCTTTGAATACTTAATAAACGAAGGTCTGAAGGAGTTTCACTCCTCCAGACCATTCATATATTAAAGAGCTTTACCAGCCTCGCGCAGCTCTTTAAGAATTGGCGCTTTCGGCAACCAGATCTCATCATAAGCGGCAATTATTTCGTCGGTGTTTTTCAGATCAACATCAACAATCTTAATGCCAGCCTCTTTGAAATTTTGCAAAAGCGTTGCTTCTTTAGCCACCACTGCATCAATCTGCTTATCCAGCTCCTCACGGGTCAGACGTGTTATCAGCTCACGGTCTGCTTCCGGCACATTTTTCCATACCCGTGCAGAAGTCAGAGCCACGCAAGGCATAAAGATTGCGTTCATGCGCAGCATGGTTTTTGCAACTTTGTCGTAACGCTGGTTCCATGAAAGATCGAGATCCGCTTCCAGACCGTCTACCTGACCATTCGACATTGCATCAAAAACCTGCGGCGTCGGAATTGGTGTCGGAGCAGCACCCAGCAACTGATAGAAATCACGATAGGCCGGCGTTGTATTAATACGCAGCTTCATGCCTTTAATATCTTCAATCCCATTGGTTTCCTTGCCCGTAAACACCACACGCAGAGTGGTAATGCCGTAACCAAGACCAATAGTCCCGGTTTCTGCAGGCAGCACATCCAGCAATTTCATTGCCACAGGATGGCGCACAAGCTTGGCTACATCTGCAGTGCTGGAAACCAGCCATGGCGCATTAATCGCAGCAATCTGCGGAATACGTGAGCCAAGCTCAGCCGTCATGATCCAACCTAAATCAAGTGCACCAGACTGCATCTGCTGCAACATCGCGCCTTCATTACCAAGCTGATTGGAAGGAAAAACCTGAATGGAAAGACGTCCATTGGTTTCTTCGGCCAAACGTTTGCCAACAGCTTCAGCCGCAATATTCCACGGATGTCCCGGAGGGGTCGTAATACCAAGACGATAGACCTTGGCTGGCTGCGCGCGCAAAACCGCTGGCGCTGCAACGCTTAACGCAGCCCCTGCTGTCAGTGTTTTCATAAATGTACGGCGTGTAAAAGTCATGATGAGTTCCCCATTATGTGTTGGTTTTTGTTATGCAAAATATGTTGAGAGGACAGGAAAGATTGATAGCAGCACCAAAATGATGCAGCAGATAAAGAAAAACGGCAGGGTAACGATAAACATTTTTCCGGGCTTGGCACCGGTCACCGCCGCCGCAATAAAGAAGTTGAGCCCCACCGGCGGCGATAAAAAGCCGAGCACCAGATTGATCACTGCAACCACGCCAAAATGTACCGGATCAATGCCATAAACTTCTGTTGCAATCGGCAGCAAGATTGGCACGGTCATGATCAGTCCCGGAGCGCCGTCAATCACAGTACCAATAATCAGCAGGATCACATTTACCAGCAGCATGAATGTGATTGGATCTTTGGCAATGGTCTGAATCCACTCGGCAACACGCTGCGGCACCATACCGTAAACAAGAACCCATGAAAAAACGGCAGCGGCCGCAATCAAAAACAAAATACCTGCCGACAATACGCCCGACTTAACAAACATTGCCGGTAGTTGTTTTAAACTCAGATCTCCGGTCACAAAACGGCCGACAAAAACTGCCGCCACAACGCCCATAGCCGCAGCTTCAGTCGGGTTAGCAACACCTGTCACAATAGAGCCAACAATAATAAACGGGATGATCAGGGTCGGCAGCGCTTTTAAAGTAATCTTGACCCGCTCGCCCATCGGCAATTTATCGCCGCGGGGATAGTTATAAACATAGCCCATCAGCGCAATCACCACGCAAAAAGCAATGGTGAGCATAATGCCCGGAATAATGCCGGCAGCCAGCATGGTTCCAACCGGCACCTGCGCAATCACGCTATAAACCACAAACATGATTGAGGGCGGAATGATCGGCCCCAGCATCCCCGCATAGGCGGTTAGCCCCGCAGCAAAGGTCTTATCATAGCCTTTGCGCTCCATTTCCGGCACAACCATCTGCGACATCAGCGCCACCTGTGCGGCTGCCGAGCCCAGAATAGACGCCACAAACATATTGGCCAGTAAATTGACATAGGCCAGCCCGCCCTTAAGCGAACCGACAAACGCCATCGCCATATTGATGATCCGCCGCGTAATCCCGCCACCATTCATGATCTCGCCGATAAGGATGAAAAGCGGAATAGCAATCAAGCCGTAACTATCGAGGCCTGTGAACATCTGGGTCGGAAATGACAGAAACAAAACCGTATTATCGGTCTGCCAGATATAAGCAGCAGCCGTCATACACAGCACGACAGAGATCGGTAACCCGATCATCATCAGCATAAAAAATGCGCCGAAAGTAAACATCATACAGCTCCTTCGGCTGAAGTGAGCGAATTTTGCGTGCGTTTACTGGCAATGCCTAAATCTTCAAGCAAATTGGCAGCACAATGAATGGTTAGAGTCAGCGCAAAAATAGGCAGGATGAGATTAACAATCCAGCTCGGCCATTCCAGCGTTTGAGTGCGTTCAGTATAGAGAAAGTTGAATGAGCTGGTCGCATAGGCTTTGGCATCAAACTGATAGGAAGCAATGCCGAGCGGATCCATCCATGTCCAGCACATCACCACAAAACCAAGCGCAAAAATCAGAGAGATTGAAGTTGCCAGCGCCCGCAGCCGTGCCACCCATTTCGGTGATAAATTGTCTGACAGCAAGGTAACTGCAAAATCAATTCTGAGCCGCATCATCACTGAAGCGCCGATAAAACCCAGCCATACCATAGCAAAAATGGACGCTTCATCAATCCAGTAGATCGGTATTCGTGCAAAGCGCGTTACCACATTGACCAGAATCAGTGTCAGCAAAATCGTGATAAAAATGCCGGCAAAAAACTTCTCAACCTTCAAAACTGCCTGAGATGCCCCTGTAATCCACTCCGCCCACTCAACCTGTTTTACAGGTTTGTCGAGTTTTTTCATGCTTCATTTTCCCCATGCATGCTTTTTGTATATATTAAGTATGCAAGAATGGGGCGCTGTCAATAGAACATTTTATGCTTGTTTAGTTGAACCATCAGACATGACAATGCGCTTGACAACAGGCACTGCCATCATTGATATATCAATTAATGAAAATAAAACGGGAGCGAATGCCAGCTACAAATGAGGCTGAACCTAACAATATTTCACTAAAAAACGTGCAAATATAATGCGTTATTACAGCTCTATATGTTCACGCCGGTCTTCGGTAATCAGCTTGCGGATTTGGCTTACAATCTGGTCAGCATGGATTTTACCCAGCCGCTCTGCAGTATCCGTATCCTGCTCTTCAATCGCACGGATAATATCTTCGTGCTCCGCAACATATTGCTCTGGCAGCCGGTCTGAATAAGACGAATAGTAAATTCTGAGTAATCTGCGGCCTTCATCAAGCAGACGGGCAAATAGGCTGGCATAGTAGGGATTACGCCCAGCATCGGCAATTGCCGCATGAAAATCGCGATTGGTGGCAATCATTTCAAGGCCATTTTGGGTTTCAACGGCATGGGTAAATTTAGCCTGATGCGCACGGATACATAACAGATCTTCTGCGGTGCGGTGGCGCGCGGCAAGGCGCGTCGTAACACGATACATCAGCGTTAAAGCATCAAAAAACGCAGGCAAATCCTGAAAATTGATGTTGGACACTACTGTAGAACGGTTTGGCAGCGTAGTGACCAAGCCCTCACTTGCAAGCCGTACCAGCGCCTCGCGTATCGGGGTGCGTGACATAGCAAATCGTTCAGCCAGCTGGTTTTCGTCCATCGGGCTGCCAGGTGATAAGGAAAGACTGATGATCTCGTCTCGTAGCACATCATAAACATGCTTGACGCCGGAGCCTTTTTTACGATCGCCCAAGGCTTTCTTATCGTCAGTTGAGCTTTTTTTGGTGCCAACTGTCCGAGCTGCCTGTTTCTGATTCATTGCCTGTCCTTTGTCACAACTCAATATGGGCATACCTCACCTAGCAAAAATAGGTAGCACCCTACAATCGATGATTAGCATCTAGCTTGCATATAAATCCATATTACATGTCGACAACAAAAATACATAGTGTATATTGAAATAAATCGCAGCAGTGCGGGTAGCATAAAAATAGCCAATTGCAGGGCATTCAAGGAGGATACTATGATCTCAGAAATTTTTACCGGTTGCATTCCAGCTCTTATGACTCCGTGTAAAGCCGATCGCACACCGGATTTTGACGCGCTTGTGCGCATGGGCAAAGAGCTGGTGGCACAAGGCATGTCCGGCGTTGTTTATTGCGGCTCGATGGGAGATTGGCCGCTTTTGACAGATGAGCAGCGCATGACCGGCGTTGAAGCTTTGGTTAAAGCAGGTGTACCTGTGATTGTGGGTACCGGCGCCGTTAACTCGGCCACCGCCGTAGCACATGCTGCCCACGCTCAGAAGGTCGGTGCACAAGGCTTGATGGTCATTCCGCGCATTATCTCGCGCGGTTCATCAATCGCTGCGCAAAAAGCGCATTTCAAAGCCATTCTTTCGGCAGCACCCGATCTGCAAGCCGTGATCTACAACAGCCCGTATTATGGTTTTGCAACCCGCGCTGATCTGTTTTTTGAGCTGCGCTCGGAGCACAAAAACCTGATCGGCTTTAAAGAATTCGGTGGTGCTGCAGATATGCGCTATGCCGCCGAAAACATCACCAGTCAGGATGATGATGTTATTCTGATGGTTGGCGTTGACACCACAGTTTATCACGGCTTTGTCAATTGCGGCGCCGTTGGTTCGATTACCGGTATCGGTAACGTTCTTCCAAAAGAAGTCCAGCTGCTCGTTGCACTGTCAAAAGCAGCTGCAAAAGGCGATGTTGAAGCCCGCGTTAAAGCACTTGAGCTCGAAAATGCTCTGGCAGTTCTCTCATCCTTTGATGAAGGCGCAGATCTGGTGCTCTATTACAAGCATATGATGGTTATGATCGGTTACCCTGAATATGAGTTGCACTTCAACGCCACGGACAAGCTCTCGGCCAGCCAGCGCGGCTATTGTGAAGCACAGCTGAAACTGTTCCAGTCATGGTATGCCAACTGGATCAAGCAGGATAATGTTGTTGCCAAATATGCCGCTTAATAGTGATATAACTTAACATAGAAAAGGCGGCTCAGAGCCGCCTTTTTCATTCTCAGATGTATTCAATTTTAAAGATTGGTGCCACGGTTAAACTTGGTTTCCATCACAATATTAGACGTCGTGCGCACGATACCCATCAGCTCGTTGATCTTGTTAATCACAGCTGAGCGCTATTATAGCGGCCCTACTGAAGGTAATCCATCTGTTACAACATCAATAATGTTTAGCGCCGATACAAATAACGGATCATTAGACTTTATCCCTACAAGCACGAACAATAACAAATTTCTTAAATATCCTCATCGTAAAAAATGAAGTATATGTAAACTTAAACAATTAAAAATATACGATCGAACACAATAACAACTCTAAATAGATCTGCAGAATTGCTACTCAACAGCTAATAAATGCATAAGGCCACAAAAAATATCACGAACATTTTCATTAATAATAATTCAGTAGTGATATGTTGCAGATTACATCTCGTAGTCACACCATACATCACAGCGAAATATACGAAGAACATCAAAACGCAGCGAAGTAATCCAGTTCAACAACATCATCTAACGCCCCTCTAACGCCACGCCCAAACTTTCTTGAATTATTCAAAGGCTCCCAAGTCCTAGTGGATGAATTAAACCGGTCATAACGGCGTATTCCTGCCATTGACGAGGCTACACTTATATTTGCAAAAGATGTATCTTCGTCTACAACTCTCGCCCAGCTAGCCAGTTCTGAAGGCTTCATTGCTCTAGTAACTGCCCCTTCATATCCTTTGACGACCAGACCTGTACGGCCGGCAACTTGCGCGGCAAAAGAAGAGGTTCCACCGTCTGCACTGTAGCTACTTATCATCCGTAAACCTCGGATATCCACTCCATAACGCGTATCAATGAACTCCTTAAGTATCCCTACCTCTTCCACATACTCATCCAAATCCAGAGAATCGCCGCATAAATCAACCGACCGAGAACGAGTACCCGAAAACATTGGTGGTTCACCATAGCCTGCTATATTTAGTCGATAGTAGTTATGATGCCAATCGACACTAACATAAGTTCTAAAATCGGGCGCAGCCGCAAAATACCCCAGTTTATTGGGTTTATTAAATGCGTCCATTCCCCGCCTAATTCTTAGTCTATTACCACCTACAAAAAATTCACGACTCAATCTGTACTTCTTAAAAGCTATTTGCAGCCAACACTCCCCCGCGAGCGAGTTAAGCTCATCAATAAATAGACTTTCCTCTGACATAGCAAACCCCTATTAACATCTCTTAAAAAACAAATAATTTAAATAATAATTCTTATAAATATAAAGCAACTATATTCACGCTAATCACTAAACTTAAATATTTCTCATTCTTATGAACATCGCCCTGAATCAGAGTTACAATATATTTACCAATACAAGTCATCTGCATGATGGTTGCCCCGTATCACGGCGCTGCTGAAACTGCTTGATTCCCCTCAGCGATGAACGCCATTGTAGCGGCCCTCCTGAAGGTAATCCATCTGTTACAATATCAACAATGTTTAGCGCCGATACAAATAACGGATCACTAGACTTTATCCCTACAAGCACGAACAATAACGAATTTTTTAAATATACTCATCGTAAAAAATGAGTATATGTAAATTTAAACAATTAAAAACATACGATCGAACACAATAACAACCCTAAATAGAGCTGTAGAATTGCTGCTCAGCAGCTAATAAATGCATAAGACCAAAAAAACATCACGAACATTTTCATTAATAATAATTCAGTAGTAATATGTTGCATATTACATCTCGTTGTCACACCATACTGCACAGTTAAATATACGAAGAACATCAAAGCGCGGCGAAGTAATCCAGTTCAACAACATCATCTAACGCCCCTCTAACGCCGCGCGCAAACTTCCTTGAATTATTCAAAGGCTCCCAAGCGCTAGTGGATGAATTAAACCGGTCATAGCGGCGTATTCCTGCCATAGACGAGGCTACGCTTATATTTGCAAAAGATGCCTCTGTTTTGTTTACAACCCTTATCCAGCTAGCCAGTTCTGAAGGCTCCATTGCTCTAGTAACTGCCCCTTCATATCCTTTGACGACCAGACCTGTACGACCGGCAACTTGCGCGGCAAAAGAAGAGGTTCCACCGTCTGCACTGTAGCTACTTATCATCCGTAAACCTTGGATATCCACTCCATGACGCTCCTCAAAAATGCCCTTAATTTTCAGGACGCCTTCCACATATTCTTCCAAATCCTTACCAACGCCGCATAATTCAACCGACCTAGAAGGGGCACCCGAAAACCTTGGTGGTTCACCATAGCCTGCTATATTTAGTCGATAGTAGTTATGATGAGATTCTACACTCAAATAACTTCTAAAATCGGGCCCAGCAGAAAAAATATTCCAGTTTCTTGGGTTTATTAAGTGCATCCATTTCTCGTCTAATTCTTAGCCTATTACCACCTACAAAAGTTTCACCACTCGATCCGTACTGCCTTAAAGTCATTGGCAGCCAATCCTTAACCTCGAGTGATTTAAGCCTTTCAAAACGGTGCTTTTTTCTGCCATAGTACCCCCCATTAAAATTTCTTAAAAAACAAACAATTTAAATAATAATTAGAATAGTTTTTATAAATATAAATAACTATATTAACACTACTCACTAAATTTAAATATTTCGCATTTTTATGAACATAACTCTGCATAAAATTAGAAAGTTTTTGCCCAGATAAGTCATCTTCATGATGGTTAGCAGTATTATTATACTACCAAAACTACCTTATAGCAAACGGCGATGGGCATCTTTATAGCAACCTTCCTGAAAGGAATCCATCAGCCGCAAATACCGATGCACACTCTCTGCAGCAACGGAGCCAAAAAACCACCATTCCATGCCCGACTATAAGGTTCAAATAGCCGGATACGATCACTGTCGCCGGTTATGGCTTCCACCACAACAGAGCCACCAGTTGCCGTGGTATTCATGCCATGCCCGCCAAACGAACTGCATGTCCACGCACCATCTTCTGCCTACAGTATATGTGGCATCTTATGGCGCGAATAGCCCGTAGAGCCAAATCATTTCCTATTCAATTTTTACATCTTTAAGATCGACAACCAACTCGTACATAACTGCACGAAAATAGCTGCTAGACGTTTTTCATCCTGCTCATTCTTAGGGGTAATGCACCCGTCCCAAAGCGTATGATCACCCTCAAAACCGCTGCGTACGCGCCATAAACCTCAGCACCCACACACCAATAACCGATACCAGTAACGAGTCTTTAAGCATGGCTGTGAAAAGGCCAAGGCCGAGTGCACACGCTGCTTCCTACTGGCCGCCGGGCATACCGAGATAGACAAGATAAATCAGGTCAGAACCAGCGCTGTGACGGCGTAAACCGTGATTATGCCGGCACTGGTCTGCAGCCAGCCAGCCATACCTGTCGCCACGACCTCACCTGCTACGGCACGGTGATCTGCGTGATCTCAATTAGAATAAATCATCACCGCGAAGGTTAGCAAAGCAAAAACACCCAAAAACCAAGACTTCTGTGTGATTTTGTTTTTGTATTTTATCGCAATACATTCTGAGCAGCTCCCTGCCTCTATGGTTCGTCCATAAAATGACAGACTTCCACCCAAAAACTCGCCCGAAATGACGTATAAAGCTGGCATATCCACCAAACTCACAGCTATTATGTGTTTTAAAGCACAGTTTTCAACCACTCAAATGTGCTTTGAACGGTAAATAAGTGAATTCACACCCAAAAACATACTTAAACACAGATCGAGAATTATCATTTTAACTCCCTCAATTTCACCGGATATACCCGTTAAAATACCAATACGCAGCTCTAGCAGACAACGCACACGCAGATATTAGAACACTGTGTTTATATGGCTGCGACTTGATTTATCACTGCCGGTAACCTAACTTCTTGCTATGCGGTGCAAATATGCGGTTTAAACTGCATATTTGCCTGCATAATAATTTTAATCCAGTTCTCAGGGCGGGGTGCAAGTCCCCACCGGCGGTAACGGGTAATATCCCGAAGCCCGCGAGCGCCTGTCACGTCTTACAAGAGACCGGCAGGGTCAGCAGATTCGGTGTGATTCCGAAGCCGACGGTCATAGTCCGGATGAGAGAGAACGGGGCTGAAATGGCGTTGCTGTGTGGCGGCTTTTGCTGTCTCCGGCATGCGGTTTTCTTCCCGTAGCATTTCGCAAACCCTGAGGTAACAGGCTTACGAGACAGGAAGAAAACGTTGAGCCCAATTGCCTCTGTTCAAACACTAAAGCCAAGCCTGCGCGGCGCCGGCCTGATGGTCGCGGCCTGTGTGGCTTATGCCGGCGTTAATGTAGCCACCCAATGGGCAGGCACGCGCACCGGCATCCCCTCGGTCATCATCGCCTTCTGGCAATATGTTATTGCGCTGGTGCTCACTTTACCATTGCTGATCCGTGAGGGCACCAAAGCACTGCGCACCAACCATCTCGGCCTGCATATTATGCGTGTCGGTCTGGCCGCGGCAGGTGTGCAGGTATGGATTTTCGCCCTCACCCATGTACCTATCTGGCAAGTGATTGCGCTGTCGATGACCTCACCGTTTTTCGTCATTATTTGCGCAAGATTATTCCTGCATGAAGTGGTGACAAAAACACGGTTATTCACAACGCTGGCAGGCTTTATCGGCGCATTGATCATCATCGCCCCGTGGTCTGAGACCTACACGGTCTATTCGCTACTGCCTATTCTGGCCGCCGCATTATGGGCTGGCTATTCGGTGATGACTAAATATCTCACCAGCTTTGAAACACCGGCCAGTATTTCAGTCTATATGCTGGTGCTGCTCACCCCGATCAATGCCGCATTGTGGCTGGCATCCGGTATCGGCATGCCTGAAATTGCAGCACCGCTCAACGAAATCTGGCTGATTTTGCTCACCATCGGCATTCTCACTGCGATGGCGCAATATTTCCAAATCTCAGCCTATTCTGCAGCTGATGCCGTTTATCTGCAACCGTTTGATGATCTGAAACTGCCGATCAATGTTATTCTCGGCTGGATCGTTTTTGCTGCCACACCGAGCATTAATTTCTGGCCCGGCGCCCTGCTGATTGTTGGTGCTTCTCTCTATCTGATGCGGCAGGACAGCGGAAGATCGATATAAAGCCCAATATTAAATCCATAAGTCATTCATAAAAACGGCGGGTCACCCGCCGTTTTTTGTTATCTCAGTTTAATGTCCTGCGGCTTCTTTTGGCACATCACCGGGCTTACGCATCATCACAGCAAAAAATGCCAGCGATACAAACAATATTGTCAGGATCATAAATACATCAATAAATGACATCAGTGTCGCCTGCTGGCGCACCATGCCCGATAATTTGACCAGTGCAATCTGCGCACCATCAAGACCGGCCGCATTATATTTTGCGGTCAGACTGGCCAGCATTTCCTGTGCTTCATGATTGCCCCAGTTCAGATACTCCGACAATTGTGCATAATGCAGATCTGAGCGGCGCATCAGTACCGTATTGATAACCGCCAAGCCGATTGCCCCGCCGAGATTGCGCATCAAATTAAACAGGCCGGATGCATTCTTGATATGCGACGGCGGTAATGTGCCAAGCGCCAGATTGTTAATCGGCACCATACACAGCATCATCGAACTGCCCCGCAGAATTTGCGGCAGCAATAGCTCATAAAAATCCCAGTCAGCGGTCAGGCCCGTCATCTGCCATGTACCGGCAGCAAAGCCGATAAATCCGATCATCATCATCAGGCGCGGGTCCATCCGCGTTGACAAAAATCCGGCCAAAGGTGCTGCCATAAACATCGCCAGCCCACTGACAAACAAGGCTTTACCGATCATCAGCGCATCATAGCCACGGATGCTGCCCAGATAGAGCGGATAGAGATAGGTCAGACCATAAAGCCCCACCCCCATGATGAAGGAGAAAGCAGAGCCAAGCGCAAAATTGACATTACTGAATGCACTCAGATCAACAATCGGCTCCTCTGCGGTAAAGGCCCGATAAAAGAACATCACCGCCCCAGTCACCAGCACAATTGTCATTATCAGAATAGTATTGTCCTGAAACCAGTCATTACGCGGCCCCTCTTCAAGCACAAATTCCAGTGAACCCAGAAATGCGGCCATCCCTGCCAGTCCCCACCAATCAAATTTGGACAACAGAGACTTATCACCCTTGTCAAAATCAATCAGGTTCCATGCGGCAACCGCCACCATAATGCCCGGAATAACATTGACCAAAAACAACCAGTGCCATGAAAAAGTGTGCGAAAGATAACCGCCGATCGTTGGCCCGATGGTTGGCGCTAATGTAGCAACCAAACCGACAATCGGCGAAACAATCGAGCGTTTTGACGGTGGGAAAATCGTGAAAGCAGCCGCAAAAACACTTGGGATCATACCGCCGCCGATAAAGCCCTGTATCGCGCGGTAGACGATCATCTGCTCGATATTCGTAGCCGTAGCACATAACACACTCGCCGCAGTAAAACCGGCGGCAGAAACGGTAAACAACACCCGCGTTGACACCAGCCGCCCGAGAAAGCCCGACAGCGGGATCATAATCACCTCGGCGATCAGATAGGATGTCTGCACCCATGAAATTTCATCCGAGCTGGCACCAAGCCCGGCCTGAATTTCTGCCAGTGATGCCGAGACGATCTGGATATCCAAAATCGCCATAAACATACCGAACACCATTGCCAGAAAAGCAAAGGCTTTTTTCGGATCAATCCGCTCGTCAGTGGCAGTCCCCGCTGGCAGTGCTCGTGTTGCTGAAGCGGCCATAGCTGCGTGGCCTATTCTGCTGCTGTTGTTTTAAGCGGCGCGGTGCGGGTATCCACATCCACAATAACACTCAGTCCGGCACGTAACTTGCCGGTTGCTAATGCCGCAGCCGGAATGCTTATACGCACCGGCACACGCTGCACGACCTTAGTAAAATTGCCCGTGGCATTTTCAGGCGGCAACAACGAAAATACGGCGCCTGAAGCAGGCGCCAGCGAGGCAAGCTTGCCCTCGAACTTCTCTCCGCCCAGCGCATCAACGCTAAAATACACTGTTTCACCACCATGCAGATTTTTGAGCTGCGTCTCTTTAAAATTCGCATCAATATACAAGGCATTGACCGGCACCAGAGCCGCAATGCGCTGGCCTGCACTAACCAGATCACCTTTTTTACCGCTCAAATTACCGATAACGCCGTCAAACGGTGCACGCAAAGTGGTGAAGGACAGATCACGTTCAGCCTTATCCCGCGCCAGTTCAAGGCTGCGGATCTGGCTGGAGGCCTCATTATACTGCGCTTTCAAAACACCGATATTGGCTTGTGCGGCACTAATCTGGGCAGTAGCATTGGCATCCGCCGCTTGAGCCTGCATCAAAGCTGTGTCGGCACGATCAAGCTCTGACTGCGATACAAATTTGGTATCATGCAGCTTTGTCATCCGTACTTTGGTGGTTTGTGCATTGGTAAGCACGGCTGCAGAAGATTGCTGCGAAGCACGCGCCTGCTGCAAAGCGGCATCAGCGGCAAGCGCTTGCGCATCTATCCGCGCGAGTGTTTGCTGCAATGTTACCAATGCCGCCTGCTTTTCTTCCAGAGCGATCTGGTAATCGCCTTTATCCAGCTGAAAAACCGCATCACCGGCCTTCACCTGACTATTGGCGCTCACCAGCACATCATCAATATAGCCTGTTACTTTAGGCGACATCGCCATGATATCACCGTGAATATAGGCATCATCGGTAGAAACCATAAACCGTCCAGTCGTCCACCACTCATAACCGTAATAGGCACCACCAGCGAGTGCAGCAATCAGCAAGCCAGCCAGAATGAAGCGCTTGCGTGATGGCTTAGCCACTGCGACATCTGCTTCAGCCGCCAATTCTTCAGGATTATCAGCATGATTATTTTCTTCAGCTTGCGAAATAGTCAGCGGTGTTAATTTCGCAACAGGCTTAAGAGCAGACATTGGCGCGACTTTCTGTCATTCATGAAACCGATCAGTTCGACATTGACATAAAGCAAGATCGGCGGCATATCAATTGCCAATCGTACTGATCGGTTCGAAATGGATTTATCAGCATTCACTTATTTATGAGCGGACCAAATCAAAGCATGCCAGACAGCAAACGGCCTCCTGATCCAGCAGCCCATGCACTCTCCCCGAATACACGCCATAGCGCCGGGCAAGATCCGGTGAAGCGGCAGCAAATTCTTGATGGTGCACAGCGTGTTTTTATGTCTATGGGTTTTGATGCCGCCAGTATGAATGATATCACCCGTGAAGCGGGCGTGTCTAAAAGCACAATCTATGTCTATTTTGAGAGCAAAGACGAGCTGTTTGAGCAATTATGCGAGCAACACCGAACACGGCTGTTTGCGCAAGTCTCAATGATTAACGGCGGCGCATTATCCAGCCGCGAGAGCCTGATTGCCTATGGCACAGCCTTGGTAAAGCTGGTGACATCCGACATGGTTATCAGCGCCCAGCGTACCATTCTCGGTGTAACGGAACGCAAACCTGAAATCGGCGTGCGTTTTTATGAACGCGGCCCCCGCCGCGGGCTCACGATTATGCTGGCCTATCTGGAGATGCTGGAAAACGAAGGCCATATACAAGTGCCGGATATGCAGCATGCCGTCTATCAACTGGCAGAATTATTTCTCGCCGGCAGTTATCGCCAGCGGCTGTTTGCATTTATGCCGGATGAGCCGACAGAAGATCAGATCCGCTATAATGTTGAATCGGCAGTGAATATGTTTTTCGCAGCCTATGGTACCGAGCAATATAAGCGCGAACATAACCACAACTCCGGCTGATTAGGCCAAGTTTATATCACCTTGATACCCGCTTGATTTGCGCTACTCTGCGAGAAAGATCAACAAAGCGGGAGCCGGCCTATGTTATCCTTCATGCGTTGCACACGGCACGGTCATTGCACTAAGGCTGATCTGATTTATGTAATCCTTGCACTTGCAGCGATTACCGGTGCGCTGCTTGCCGCCTATATCGACCCTCACTGGCGCTGGATGCATTATTTTACCAAACCGACCGCCACCGCTTTTTTGCTGTATCTGGTCTTATCCACCAGCAATCCTGTCTCTGTGCCATATCGTAATGCCATTGCATGGGGGCTGGCCTTTGCCATCGGCGGCGACATCTTCCTGATGTTGCCGCAAGATTATTTTCTGGCTGGACTAATCTGTTTTTTGCTCACCCACTGCGCCTATATTTACGCATTAACGCGCGATAGCAGATTGGCTGAGAAGCCACTGGTCTTCGCCGGCTTTGCAATCGTAGCCTTTCTGATCATCATCGGGCTTTGGCAGAGCCTGCCCGCCGGCATGCATATACCGGTGACAATTTATGCTGTCATTCTCGCTGTGATGGCAGCGCAAGCGCTCAGCCGTGCGCTTCACCTTTCCTCCAAGAGCACCACGCAATCACTATTAAAACCTGCCAATGTCGCAGCACTTGGCGGTATTTTCTTTGTCATCAGTGATAGTATTCTTGCCTATGGGCGCTTTCGGTTCGACATTCCGTTTAATTCTTTATGGGTACTCGGCACCTATTATACCGCGCAATGGTGCTTTGCCCGATCTGTGATAAGGCGCGTTCCATGACTGAACAACTCACCTCAACATTCAACGCATTGCGTACCGCATGGCAGCAAAACCGGCCTGATCAACATCAGCGCCGCGCAGATTTAAAACGTCTTCGTGCCGCCTTCAAAAAAAGCCTGCCTGAAATGGCAGAGGCAATTTCACGTGATTTTGGCCATCGTTCTCTCCATGAAAGCATGCTGGCTGAAGCCATGATTGTGCTGAAAGAAATTGACCTGTGCCTTAGTAATTTAAAGCGCTGGATTAAGCCGCAACGGCGCAAAGCCGGTTGGCAGTTCTGGCCTGCAAAAGCTGAAATCCGTTTTGTACCGCTGGGTGTTATCGGCATTTTATCGCCGTGGAACTATCCGGTTAATTTGTCATTGGCGCCCTTGGTAACAGCCATTGCAGCGGGTAATCATGTCTATCTCAAACCGTCCGAACATACGCCGCATACCAATGCTTATTTAACACGGTTACTCGCAGAGGTTTTTCCTGACAGCCGCGTTAGCATTGCGCAGGGCGGTGCTGATATTGCCGCCGCATTTTCTGCTTTGCCTTTTGATCATTTATTCTTCACCGGTTCCGGCAATGTGGCCAAAAAGGTCATGGCAGCAGCCGCGCAAAACCTCACGCCGGTTACATTGGAGCTCGGTGGTAAATCCCCTGCCCTGATTGCCCCTGATGCGGATATTATACAGGCGACAAGCCGTATCCTGACCGGAAAGTTCTTTAATGCCGGACAAACCTGCATTGCGCCTGACTATGTTTTGCTGCCTGACAACCTGTTTGAAAGCTTCATAACCGAGGCAAAAACACAAATTACCAAACGCTACAGCCAGATGGATAATCCGGCAGATTATACGGCCATTATTAATGATGCCCAATATCAACGCCTGATCGGCTTACTGGATGATGCCAGCCTGCGCGGGCATCAGGCAATGCCCCTGTTTTCGCAAAGCGATTTACAACAATCCCGTGCGCAACGTGTCCTGCCCCCCACATTGGTGCTGAACCCCGACAATGACAGCCTGATCATGCAGGAAGAGATATTCGGTCCGCTCCTGCCGGTTAAAACCTATCAAACCTATGAAGAAGCAATACAATATATAACTGCCCGCGATCGTCCGCTGGCCTTATATTGTTTCAGCAAGTCTCAAGCAGAGATTGAAGCCGCATTATCGCGCATTGTTGCTGGCGGCGTGTGTATCAATGATACGCTCTATCAGTTTGCCTGCGCAGATTTACCTTTTGGTGGTGTGGGTGCCAGTGGTATGGGGCAGTATCACGGGGTTGAGGGCTTCCGGACATTTTCCAAAGCCATGCCGGTGCTACATAAATACAGCCCTGCCTCAACAGATTTGCTGCGCCCGCCCTATGGCAGGCTGGCCGATTTTATCATCCGCTTTCTGACACGATAAAAAACGCCGCCTGAAAATTCAGGCGGCATTTTATTGCAGCATTTATTAATGAACACATATTACAGCCGAATTATTTAGCGGCCTGCACTTCCATCTGCCCCGCAGCACCGCGGGCGAAGAATTGCGGACGATACATATCCTCCACAAATGGTGCCGGATGCGCATAGACGCCTGGCGTTACCGCCCGTACAATATACGCAACCGTGTATTCACGTGCATTACCGCCACTGCTGTTAAACGCCGCGACAAAGCGGTCACTACGGAACTCGCTATGTGCAACAGCTGTTTCACCCAGCCAGCCGAAATTGCTCAAATCAGCACTGTTCACAATTCGCGGATTATCAATTTCAAATCCGGCAGGCAGCAGATCAGTTACCAGCACGCGCGAATCCCAATTATTGGTTTCCGATACTTTAAGCACCACAACATAACGCTCATTTTGCTGCGCTTGTGACACATTGGTTTCCGCACCATCCATCGTATAATAGCTGCGCGCAATCGTGAAGCCATCACCACCCGCCGGTGGTGTCTCAACCGGTGTTGCAACCGTAGTGATGACCGCAGTTACCGGTCGCTCACCTGTATTGCTGACGGTTACCGGTGCGGTACTCAGCGCTTCACCGCTGATGCGTTCAGACAAAGTGCCTTGGCGTGCTTCACCATTCAGCTCCAGCATCAGATTGGCATCTTCATCCTTCAATGCACGCGCTGCAAGCAACAGCCATGCCTGTTCCTGCGTGCTGGTATAGCGAGCAGAGCTGCTCAGATTTCCAACCAGCTTGGTCAGTTGCGGCACGATCGCTGATACCGGACGGCTTTCCGCAGCAAGCGCCAGAATAGCGGCTCCGTCACGCAGATCCGATCCATAATCCGTGCGACTTAAGGAACTGTTGCCTTCAACGGCCAGGCGTAAAGCCGAGCCAAAAGCGGTTTCAGATCGCTGGCCATCCCCATAAAGGGCAAGGCTGGCACCAATCTGCGCCCGTGCCAGCGGCGAGGCAAAATCTTCCAGCTTGGTATCCGCATAATAACGCAAATCAGCAATCGAAGCGCGGCGGTTACGCGACAGCACATAGAAAGCATAAGCAATCGCATTGCCGTTATCTTTCACCGACACATCATAGGCCAGAGCATTTTGCAGATTATCCAGCGCCATCACCATTGATTGCTGCGGCACGGTATAATTCTGCTCACGGGCGCGGGTCAGAAAATCAGCGACATAGGCATCAAGCCACAGATCACCGCTATCCGGCGACCACAAGCCAAAGCTGCCTGAAGACGACTGATTGTTCAGCACTTTATAGATCGCGGCCTGAATACGCTCACGCAGTTCTGCTTCTGTATCCTGTGTGGCCATTCCTGCCTGTTTGGCAAGCTCGCTCATATAGAGCAACGGCATGGCACGCGAAGCCGTTTGCTCAGTGCAGCCATAAGGATAGCGATCAAGCGATGTTAGCAGAGCCGGAATATCAAAACCCGCGGCATTGGAAACATTGATACTGACTGATGCGCCATCCATACGCTGATCGGCAAGCAACTGCTTATCAATCACCAGCGAACCGTTAACGGCTGCGAGCGAAACAGCTTTACGCGTGGTTTCCGGTAAAGACGCTGCCCGTACCGGCAGAATAAGATCCTGCGCAATAGTCAGCCCGCTTTCATGGGTCAGCTGCACAGTCAATTCTGCAATACCGGCCTGTTCGGCCTGCAATGGCAGGGTCAGAGCTGTTTTCTGCCCCTGTTCCAGTGTAATTTGAGCATCGCCCTGCGGCTGGGACACAGATACCAGTCCGGTACTGGCAACACTGACCGTATATTTACCGGCAGGCCCGTCGGTATTGGCGATATCAAGCCGCAATTGTGCCTGATCATCAGGCGCCATAAATTTAGGCAAGGCCGCAGTAATCACCACCGGATCACGGATAATCACATCAGATTGTGCATTGCCCACGGCGGTTTTTGTCCATGCAACCGCGCTGATACGGGCAGTGCCGTTAAATTGCGGAATATCAAAGCTCACGCTGGCTTTGCCATCCGTGCCAACCTCAACGGGGCCTGCGAAAAATGCAACCAGCTTTTCGGTTGGCGGCGAGCCTTCAACAGCCATTTGGGCACCGTCGCCACCGGTGCGCAGCCGCCCCATCGTGCCAAGTGAACCATCAATCAGTCGGCCGTAAAGGTCGCGGATTTCAAGCCCCAGCTGACGCTGGCCAAAATACCAGCCGGCAGGATCAGCCGGTTTGTGATTGGTGAGATTGAGAATACCAACATCAACCGCCGAGATCATTACATAAGCCTGATCACCGGCATTGAGACCGCCAATTGAGACCGGAATAGTTAAATTCTGGCGCGGCTCTGTTTTTTCAGGCGCTTCAATACGCACTGCAAGCTTGCGCTCTGCCGGATCAACCGCCAGCCAGCGGATACCGATAGCACGTGCAGGCATGCGGGTTTCCTGCGCCTCGCCAGGCCGGTAAAGACTGGCAGTAATATAGGCACCTGCACCCCAGTCTCCGCTCACCGGTATATCAACCTCAAGACCTTCAGCCGGCACAGAAACCACTTTGGTCATCAGCAGGCTGTCAGCACCAACAGTCACCAGCAGCTCACCGGCAAAGCGCGGCGAAATCTTGAGTTTTGCAGTTTCACCGTCTTTGTAAACATCCTTATCCAGTGCCACTTCCAGCCCGTCCGGTGTTTCCGTGGAGCGCGCCTCCACATACCATCCGGCATCAAACTCAATGCTGGACTGCGGGCCATCCGGATCAGATGTAGTAACCTCAAGACGATATTGGCCCCACTGCACAGGCACCTGAATAGCACCGGCAGCCTCTGCACCCACATCAATTGTGCCATCCGCAACCTTTTTAGTGTAGGTCACCGGCTCATAATTCCATGAACTGCCGCTGCGATACCACTGATAGTTACGCTCAACTTTAATCAGCGCATATTCGAGCCCTGCTTCATCAATACGCTTGCCATTGGCATCGGTCATAATCACTGAGAATTGCGCATTGCTACCCTCAGGCAGATTATCACTGTCAAACTCGGGCTTGATACCGATCATGGCACTTTGTGCGGCAACCGGCAGAACCAGCTTGCGTTCAACCGCACGTCCGCCACCCTCGCGCATACGCACAACAATATCTGCATTAAGGCGCTGCGTGGTGACCGGCAGATCATTCAACATCACCGGAATTTCTGCTTGACCCTTCGCATTCAGTGGCGGCAGATCATCGAGCGGTAAGCGTGTATCTTCCGGCTGGTCTTCATCGGCAAGTCCGAAAACATATTTCGGAAACAGCTCCCATGTGCGCGTCGGGCGAAGATTAATCTCACCTTCAAGAGTAAGCCCTGCTGCCGGCGCACCATAGAGATAACGCCCGTCAACCTTCACAATTGCCGGCTCTCCGGCGCTGATTTCTTTCACATCAGAGCTTAAATCAAACTCTGTACGGTCCGGCACAAAATCCTCAACCAGAAACTGCTTTTCAGACAGTGGCGAGGCTTTGGGATCACTCAACACCCGCAATGTCCATGTGCCGCGCATTGCATTATCAGCAAGCGGCAGTTCAACCGCATGGCCACCGGCAGCCTGTGATGTGCTGACAATGGCGCGGTCTTCCACACCGTCAGGCCGCAGGAAAGAGAAGGTTAGCGGCAGATTTTCAACGGCCTTGGCAGCGCTGTCGCGCAGCAAAGCTGCAGCATGCACAGTTTCACCGGTGCGGTAAATGCCGCGCTCTGTCCAACTATATACATCCAGTGCGCCCGGCGCAGGCCGCCCTGTAACACCGCGATCAGAAAGGTCAAAACCGGCGCGCTTCATATCAAGAAACACATAATCCTCACCGCTGTCATCGCCTTTGGAGCGTGCGGTCAGAATGGCCGGTGCCATTGCTGCTGTGCCACGCATCAAACCGGCAGTGAATGTAGCGCGGCCCTGATCATCGGTTTTTGCCGTGCCCAGCACTTCATTATTAGCCGCCAGCAATTGCAGTTCAACGCCACTCATTGGTTTGGCAGTTGCCAATGAACGGGCAAAAACATTCAAACCATCCTCACCGGCAAATGTCGCAAGGCCGGTATCGGAAACCAGAAACCATTGTGTCGCCTGCGAAGTCCATTCTTCCGACTGGTCACCTTCAGCCTTGGCAGTCATAATATAAATGCCGGGCTTGCGCTGCGGCAGCGCTTCATCAACAGGAAATGCGGATACGACTTCTTTGTTGAGCTCGCTTTCAACATCGAGCTTGCCGGTATAAACTTTTTCACCAAGCGAGCTGACAATTTGTGATGTGGCATAGCCATCGAGCTGGCCAAAGAAACTGACACCGTTCATCGATTGGGTCAGTGCACGTTCGCCAACACGATAAAGCTCGATATCGATTGTTTTAACATTGATGCTGACAACCGGAATACCGCGGCGCATCGTACTTGGCAGCACAAAGGCATCGCCGTTAAAACGCACAGTCGGTGCACGATCACGCACATAAACATTAAGCGCAACCGGCGCTTCAATCATTTCACCTATGGCTGCAGGCAAACCGGAGCGCAGGCCGATCCTGTAATTTTTACCATGCTGCAAACCTTCAATACAGATCTGCCGGTCTTTGGCTTCCATACCTTTTGGTGCAGCATCATCAACCGTGACAAAAGACGTGTAATCAATGCCGCTTTTGATCAGGCTTTCAGAAAACTGAACACAAACCCGCGGATTGGCACTATCGCTGTCGACTGTATTATCGAGAACACGAAAGCCTTTGCGCGCGCGTAACTCCTCATAAGCCGAACTGACCGCGGCTGAGCTCTGCAACGCAAGGCTCGCTTTATAAGTGTCGATAGCGGGGCGGAAATTCTCACGGATTTCCAGCGCTTTGGCAAGATTGGTTAAAGCCTGCGCACGGTCTGCGACAGTGCGGCTGAGCTGATAAGCCACCACAGCAGAAGACGTCGCCGCGCGTTTAAGCTGCCATGTACTGCCATCCGAGCCTGCAGCCGCCAGCGTGGCGTCGCTCAACCCCTGCCATAAAGCATTATTGTCTTTATCAAGCGGCACAATTTTAGCGAAATCAATCACGGCAGCTGCGCTATTGCCTGAGGCAAGTGTCTTTTGTGCATTACGCAATAAAGCAGCAGCAGCACCATCCGGTGCAGCAGCATTGTTCAGCAGGTTACGATAGCTGCGTGCTTCATCCAGCACACTGGCAGGCACAAAACTGAGTGGTGCAGGCGCACCAATATCCGCTTTGGCCGCAATATCCACGACCTTCCCCGCAACCGCCCCCTCAAAAGCATTCAGCTGACGATAATCAGATTTAAGAAAACACCATTTGGCTTTCACATTATATGTAAAAGCACGGCATTGTGCATCTTCCAGACAAATGTCCTGACATTGATCAAGGCTGACATCTTTCTGCGTGCGCAGATCAAAGCCCTGATAATCACCATTCTGACTGAGCTCGATTTGTCTTGTGCCGCTCTGCGCAGATTGCGCAAAAACCGGCTGAGCCGTTAGCGCAAGCGCTGCAGACAATACAAGGCCGGCAAAAGCGGCACGGCCAGTAAAGGCGGCGAAGATCGACATCGGCATTCTCCGGTCAATGAATCTCTGAAACAGCATGAAACCTGCCCGAGCGTTGTTGTCAAGCCAGCTATAGTGGCAGGAAAAAGGAACATAAGTGTTTCGTAAAATATAAAATGTTTTAAAATACCACTTGTTACGGTCAAAAATATATTTCGGATGACCACCGGCATATTTTATTCTAAACAGAAAATTCGCCTTTAAGGCGCCGGAATTGACCATAGAATATCCACGAATTGCTCGTGACTTACGAATGCGGAACATCACTTATGGAATTGAAGTGGCTCGAAGATTTTCTTTGCCTGTCACAACATCTGAACTTCTCCCGTGCTGCGAATGAGCGCCACGTTACGCAGTCAGCTTTGTCACGTCGTATAAAACAGCTTGAAACCTGGGTCGGAGTTCCGCTGGTCGACCGCTCCACTTACCCTATTCGCTTAACCCTTGCCGGACAAAGCTTCCTGTCACGCGCCCATGACGCCGTGGGGCTGCTCACCCATGCCCGCGATGAACTGAGCGCGCGCTACAAGCCGATGATTGAGGTCTTGTCCTTCGCCACGCTCAACACACTGTCACTCACATTTTTTCCGGCACTGCTGGCAAAGCTTGAAAGCAATGGTGACAGTTTCAGAACACGATTTTCTGATCCGCACTCATCATTTCTCGGTAATATGTCGACATTACTGAACGGCAATTGTGATTTTCTGCTGACCTATGCACATCCGTCTGTAGCGCAAATCGACGATCTGGCTAAATTTCCCTATCTGGCACTGGGCCATGAAAAGGTGATTCCGGTTTCTGCTGCCAATTCCAGCGGCCAGCCGATGCATGTGCTGGATAATAGCAATTTACCAACCGAATATCTGCGCTATCGCGGCAATACATTTTTCTCGCAGGTACTCGACCCGATGACCGAACAGACAAAGCTGCATCTCAATGTGGTCTATGAAAACAGTATGGCAATCGCGCTCAAAGCCATGGCAGTTTCTGGTCAGGGGGTAGCGTGGGTGCCGGAAGGGCTGATGCCTGATGAGTGGAAACGCGGTATTTTAGTGCGCGCAGGCGCTGAAAAATACGATCTGGATGTGGAAATCCGCATTTATCGCAGTCAGCGCTTTCGCACCGATTATGCAGAGCGGTTCTGGCGGCGGGTTACTGCACTCGCCACCAGTCATATCAAGCTCCAGTAAGATTGTTTTTAAACCACTCAGCTAAAAAGCTGTTTCAAGATCTTCAGGTCTTGAAGCTGATCCAGTCCTTGCAAATCATCATAAATTTTACCGGCATTGCTAAGCTCACCACAGCAATCCATAAATTTATGGCTGCGATCCGCTTCTGAAAACGGCTCCTGCAAGGCACCCACCGCATAAGTGCGGGCTGTTTGTAAAACGCGGCCATCCAGTAATGTCACGCTCACTCGATGGGCCAGCTTGTCATGGGAAATCCGCTCTTCATCCAGACTATAGCTCAGCATTTCAATCTGTTGCATCAGCGGATCATCAGCAAAATCCCGCACAGCCTGAGGGGTAAAATCAGCAAGACTCAAATGCTTTTGTCGTGCAGCGCGCGCCACACAATATTGCATGGAAAACCGTGCCTGCATTTCATTTTCTGGCTGCGGATAAGCAAGATTGCGATAATTGGCAATGCCGACCAGCGCCCCGATATGATCAATATCCTGTGCTGTAAAGTCATGTTCACGCATCAGATCAAGCAAACCGTCAACAATCAGATGTGTTGAACCGCAACACGGATGGCGCTTGGGCATCACACCAGCAGTTTCAATAATATGATCTTGCGGCGCCAATATCGCATTAATATCCCAGCCCATGCGCTTATCGCCGGCAAATAATTCATGAAAACCCTGTTCGCCTTCAAGAATATCAGCGCGTGCCTGCATACCGGCTTTGGCCAGCAAAGCCGCTTCCACGGCATTGCGTGCGGCCATACCCGCATGAAACGGCTTAATCAAAGTACCGAACTGGCCTTTAGTGCCGCATGCAAAACTTACCGCAATGGTGAGTGCGCGGGCGGTTTGCTCAATGTCGAGCCCCATAATTTTAGCAGTGGCAACAGCTGTGCCAATACTGCCGATTGTCGATGTTCCATGCCAACCAGCCGTATAATGCGCCTGCCCCACACCTTGCCCCACAAAAGCCTGTGCCTGCAGCCCTGCCAGATACGCATCAATCAGTTGCGTACCGCTGACCGTATCAAAATCAACAAGTGCCAAAATCGCAGGCACCAGCACAGCTGAAGCATGGCTCATGCCGGGCAAAAAATTATCGTCATAGTCAAGTGCATGAGCCGCAGTACCCTGAACAAGCGCCGCATGCATCGGGCTGCCAGCACTATCTGCAAAGGCTTTGGCAACCGTTTGTGTACTCAGATCATCACGTCCACCGACCATACAGGCCAGCGTGTCAATAATCGCATCCCGTGCCAGCTGGCGGGCGTTTCTGCTCACAACAGGTTGCGCACAAAATTTCGCAATCGCATGCGCGACAGTCATCATTTCCCCCCGCATGGTCATTACCCCTGAAAAGCATCAAGAATAAGCTTCAGCAAGCGGCCGAATTTATGCTTGCTCAGGTTACGTCCCGGCACATCGGTATCCACGCGATGAACAATCACCATATCCAGTGCCGGCAGCGTAATACAGGAGTGCCCACCAGCACCAAAACCCGCATAGCTACCTTTAGGCGTTACCACACCGGGAAAAAACACACCGTCACGTTCCAGCCACCACATATAACCATAAGCGCCTTTAGCACCGGCATCGGAATACGGCATTACACATTCCTGCGCCCAGCCTTTTGGCAGCACGTCTTCACCATTCCAGCGGCCATTGCGCAGATAAAGCTGGCTGAAACGTGCAAGATCACGGGTTGAAAGGCGGAACGGATAGGCTGCATGACGGCTTTCAGTAAAGCGCTCGTGCCAGCCATCTGGCCGACCACCCGAATTGTCACCGCTGAGGTTAAAATCTTCAAACTGCAACGGTTTGGCAATGCGCTCTTCAAAAGCCTGATGCACAGTTTGGCCGGTCAGCTGTTCAAAAATCGTGCCAAGCGCGTTGAAATCCCAATTATTATAGCACCAGAATGTGCCAGGCGCATGCGAATGACGTTTTTCTTTGATCATGCGCATCCACGGCGTTTCATAGCCCGCAGCATGGTAAATACCGGAACGTGCCGTGAGCAGATCATAAACAGTTGCCTGCTTTTCAACCTCACTCAAGCCGTCATTATCATCAATGCCAAGCTGTTCCATAGTCAGGCTCAGATCAATCGTTCCATCAGCCACATCCTGCCCCATCAGAGCCGCAAGAATGCTTTTGCGGATCGAGTGGCAGAGATATTTATGGGTAACATCCCCGTAAGTATAGATGATTTTACCACCCTGAACGATCATCAGCGCATCGGTTTCCTGCCCGTCAGCACAAGCATTTACGGCACTTAGACCTGCCTCCGACCAGCCTGCAGCCGCAGGATTTTTAACCGTTTCCCAGCTTTCAGCCGGATTGGTCGCTATTCTGGTTCCTGAATCATAACTCATGATACTGTATCCTGATGATGTGCAACGGCCTCAACACTGGCCTGTAAAAACTCTTGCGTATAAGGTGCTTTGGCGCGTGACTGGCGCAGATCATCTGCGGTCAGTTCTTCGAGAATAATGCCTTTATGCATCACCCCTACACGCTCACAAATATGGGCAACCACTGCCAGATCATGGCTGACCATCAGATAGGTCAAACCACGATCACGGCGCAGCGTTTTGAGCAGATTTAGAATTTCAGCCTGTACCGAAACATCGAGCGCCGAGGTCGGTTCATCAAGCAGCAAGACTTCCGGCTCGATAATCAGCGCCCGTGCAATCGCAACACGCTGACGCTGACCGCCAGACAATTCATGCGGGTAGCGATACATAAAGCTTGGGCCAAGCCCCACTGCGGTCAGAACATCGCGGATGCGCTCTTCTTTACGATCCATACCATGAATAGTCAGTGATTCAGCCAGCACTTTATGCACCTGCTTACGCGGATGCAGCGAGGCGTAAGGATCCTGAAACACCATCTGCACGCGCCGGAAAAACGCTTTATCGCGCTCACCCGCCATCAACGTACCGTCAAAAGTAAAATTGCCGGTATAATGCGGAACAAGACCGGCCAGAGCCCGCAAAATTGTTGACTTACCGCAGCCCGATTCACCGATCAGCCCGTAAGCCTCGCCGCGGGCGATATGGAATTTTGCTTTTTTAACCACGGTTGCGCGTTTGCGCCCTTTGCCAAAGCTGATCGTGAGGCCGGCAACATCCACCAGAGGTTTTGTCATATCATTCATCACTTCAGCCATCATACCTGCCCTCCGCTGAGGGTTGAACCGGTGAGCCAGCTCGGATCGCGCTGCGGCACCTGCAACATATCAACCGGCTGGTCCAGACGCGGCAGACTGGCCAAAAGCGACTGCGTATAAGGATGTTTGGCCTTATGCAGCTCTTTGGCCGGCAGATCCTCCATGATCCGTCCGGCATACATCACCAGCACCCGATCGCAGAAATCCGCCACAAGATTAAGATCATGGCTGATAAACATCAGCCCGGTGCCGGAGCGGCTGACCAGTTCATCAAGCACTGTCAGCACCTGCCGGCGTACCGTCACATCAAGAGCCGAGGTCGGCTCGTCGGCAATAATCATGTCGGGCTCGGGGATCAGCATCATCGCAATCATAACGCGCTGCCCCATACCGCCGGAAATTTCATGCGGGAACAAACGCATCACCCGTTCAGGATCACGTATATGCACCGCTTCCAGCATGGTCAGAGTTTTCTGGCGCGCTTCCTGCTTGTTCACCCGGTGATGCAGGCGATAAGCCTCCATAATCTGGTCACCGATGCGGATCAGTGGATTGAGCGAATATTTCGGATCCTGCAAAATCATCGAAATTTTATTGCCGCGCACTGTGCGCATTTCGCGCTCACTGGCACCCAGCAAATCAACATCGCCGAATTGCATTTTCTTGGCACGAATCTGGGCGATTTTCGGGGTTAGTTTGAGGATCGAGCGCCCTGTCATCGACTTACCGGAACCGCTTTCACCTACAATGCCTACTTTTTCCCGTCCGATAGAAAAACTGATGCCGCGCACCACATCGATCGACCGGTCAAGACCGGGAAAGGACACCCACAGATCTTCAACTTCGAGAAGAGGTTTGGTCATGATGTTTATCCGTTCACTTTAGCCGTTACGGGGATCAAGAATATCGCGCAAACCATCACCAAACAGGTTGAAGGCAAGGCTGGCGAGCAGAATGGCGCAACCGGGCATCGCAGCCAGCCACCATGAGGTCATCATGAATTCACGGCCACTGGAGAGCATCGCACCCCATTCCGGGCTCGGCGGCTGGGCACCAAGACCAAGAAAGCCAAGACCGGCAGCTGTGAGAATGATGGAAGACATGTTGAGCGTGATACGGATCACCACAGACGGAATGCACATCGGCACCACATGGCGGGTAATCACCCGCATAGTGGACGCGCCCTGCAATTTGATTGCGGCCACATAATCAGAAGAGCGGATAGTGAGCGTTTCAGCCCGTGCAAGGCGTGCAATTGGCGGCCATGCGGCAAGAGAAATCGCAATCACCGCATTTTCAATGCCGGGCCCGAGCGCAGCTGCAAAAGACAGCGCCAGAACAAGACTTGGAAATGCGAGGAAAATATCGACGATACGCATCAAAGCGGTATCAACCCAGCCGCCCATATAACCGGCAGTGGTTCCCACAATCAGGCCGATTGGTGCGGCAATAATTGCGGTCAGCGTCACAATATACAGCGTGATCCGCGAACCATAGACAAGACGGCTGAAAATATCGCGGCCAAGCTCATCCGTTCCGAAGAAATGCTGCCATGACGGCGCCTGCAACCGGTTGCCAAGATCCGTGGCACCAATGCTGTGCGTGGCGATTAAAGGTGCAAAAATTGCAATACCGATCAGCATCAGGATCACGCAGAGCCCAAAAACCGCAGAAGTGTTTGTCAGCAGTTTCAGCCATGAACGGCGCAATTGCTGCACATTGGCCTGAAAAGCTGAAGATGGCACCGGTGCGCGCAACCATGCGCGGAAGGAAGTGTCGGTAGCCACAGATTTAGAGGTATTTGTCATCATTTTACCTATCATCGTGTGCGCGGATCAAAGACGCGGTAAAGCAGGTCACTGATCAGATTGATAACCACGAATAAAATACCCACAATCAGCGTACAGCCGACCACAGCATTCATATCGCCTGCCATCAAAGCATTGGTGAGATAACGGCCAAAACCCGGCCACGCGAACACAGTCTCTGTCAGCACTGCGCCTTCCAGCAAAAAGGCGTAAGACAGCGCCACAACAGTGACAACCTGCACGGCAACATTGCGGAACGCATGCCCCCACACGGTGCGTGACCATGACAAACCTTTAACGCGGGCAGTGATGATATATTCCTGATTAAGCTGCTCGATCATAAAGCCGCGGGTCATACGGCTGATATAAGCCATCGAGCCGAAAGCAAGGATAAGTGCGGGCATAATAATATGGCTGAATGCATTGCCGAATGCGTCCCACTGCCCCTGCATCGCACTGTCGATCAACAGAAATCCGGTTTGCGGTTCGATTGAGAACTCGTAGATAAAATCAATACGGCCAGGGCCGCCAATCCAGCCAAGACCGGCATAGAACACCAGCAACGCCATCAGACCCAACCAGAAATTGGGCGTGGAATAGCCAAGCAGGCTGAGCATGCGTACCAGATGATCCAGCGGCGAATTGCGATACATCGCAGAAAACACACCAAGCGGAATACCAAAACCGGTGCCGATCAGAATGGCAACTGTTGCCAGTTCAATGGTCGCAGGAAAAACACGGCCAATATCTTCAAGCACAGGTCTGCCTGAGGTCAGCGCATTACCAAAATCAAACATCACGGCATTTTTAATATAAAGCCCGTATTGCACGATCAATGGCTGATCAAGACCCAGCTTACGATACATCGTATCATAGGCTTCCTGCGAGATATTATCTCCCAGCATTGCAATAACCGGATCGAGCGGCAAAAGACGGCTGATAAAAAAGGTCAGCGTAACCAGTCCCAGCAGCGTAATCGCAACTGAAACGATCAGGCGGGCGGCGGCGGCGAGAAAGAGAAGCACGGGATGAGGATCATGATAGACCTCATTGTCAAGCTCCGTATCTTCAATAATTTCGGGCGTCGTCATGGGCGAATTCCTGTGGAAATTTAGGCAAATTCAGGAAAAGGAGAGTGTGCGGCACACTGTTAAACTGCCGCAAACCCTGACAAGAACAATGAAATGCTGTGAATATGTCGCGACTGATATAAACGGCTCAGCTGAAGCATTCAGATCGCCCTGCCGCAACAAAACCGCTGCGGCAGGGCTGTTGTCAGTCTGTTATTTTGCTGCGGTGTCGTAATAAACGCGGAAACCGTTCCAGCTCCAGTTTTTCATCGCTTTGCTCACGCCGGCAACATTATAGAGCTGGAACATGTAGGCTTGCGGGCCCTTTTCCATCATCTCTTTTTGCAGATCAAAATACATCTGGTTGCGTTTGGCGTCGTCTTTTTCAAACAGGGCATCGTCAACTTTTTTGTTCACGGCCTCGTCGAAATAGCTCGCACGCCAGCTCGGATACATGGTCTGCTTGGCTTCCATGCGATTATCCGGATTGTAAATCTGGCGCGAGGCATTGCCATGTGCATCCGGCACCATTGTCTGCCAGCCCATCAGCGATGTCTGGAACTCACGGCCACGAATACGGCTGAACAATTGCGCATTGGCCATGCGTTCAATTTTGATCTTCACGCCGGCCTTGGCCGCAGCATCCTGAATGCTCTGGGCAATCGGGGCTGCATAAGGTGCGGTACCGATAAACATCGTGCTTTCAAAACCGTCCGGATAACCGGCTTCTTTTAAAAGCTCTTTGGCTTTTTCAACATCAAGCTTAAATGGCTGACCTTGTTTTTCATCCAGTGCACCAATAGCACCAAGCTGGACAAAACTTGCGCGCGGCTCACCGACAATTTTCATAACGGTCTTGGCAAGGCCATCATAATCAATGAGATAGCGCATAGCATGACGCACTTTGTCATTGGAGAAAATCGGATCGGCATTGTTGAAGTTCCAATAGAACAAAGACGGTTTCAAAACGCGTGATGCGGTTGCTTTACCCTGCGCTTCAAGATCAGTCAGATCTTCCGGTGTCAGATCGCGGGCAATATCAATATCGCCTTTTTCTAAAAGCAAACGTTGTGTACCAGCTTCTGAGACGTGGCGGATCAAAACCTGTTTGAGTTTTGGTGCTTCACCCCAATAATTATCGCTGGCCTGCAACAGCACAACCTCGGCAGGGTTCCAGCGCGCCAGCTTATAAGGGCCGACACAATCCGAACGCGTTGCCAGATATTTATTGCCCAGATCATTATCAACCTGGTTGGCCATCAACACCTTCTGGTTAAGCAGGCCAGAAACACGGTTGGCAGCAATGGCTGAAAGGATGAGATTGGCCGGATAAGGCTTGTCGAGTTTGAAAATCAACGTTGTATCATCCGGTGCAACGATAGTGCTGTCGACATTGTCTTTTACAAAACCATATTCAGTCAGCGTCGCGGCATTACCAAAACCAAGCTTAACCACCCGCTGTAATGACCAAGCCAAATCACCAGCAGTGGCTTTTTCACCGGAATCGAATTTCAGATCATCGCGCAAATGGAAAGTGATCTGCAGACCATCTTCCGAGACATCCCAGCTTTTAGCCATTTTCGGCAGGATTTTGGTCTCGTCAGCCGGATCAAAATCAACCAACGGATCGCAAATATTCTGCACAATCTCATTGGTGGCAGCTTCACCGATCTGCGCCGGATCGAAGGTGCTGATTGCGTCAATATTCCATGCCATTACCAGCGCATTCGGCGGCGATGCGGCCTCGGCCTGTGTAGTCACGCCTGCAAATCCGGCAAGTCCGGCCACACCTGCAACCAGTGCTAAAGCACTGCTGCGGCGCAGGCTCTTCATGCTGTTTAACTTTGTCATATTCATCCCCTTTTTATATTTTTGATTGCTCACAGACATCAGGCGGCACGACAAAAATATTATTTTGCCGTGCCGGTTGTGATCTTACTCAGCCGGACGCGGCTGCAGCGGTGGGTTAACTTCCGGCGGGATCGGGCAGGTATAAGGTGTTTTGGCAAGCCGGCTCTGATGGTCGGCAATCGCACTCGCCAACAAAGCTTCATCCTGCAAAACATCAATCCCGGTGCCGGCCATAACTTTGGCAGCATAGACCATGCCTTTATGAGCAGCCGGCATTTTGCCCTGCGCCGTAATCTGCCATGAGTGGCCGGGCGAACCGATGGCATGGGTGGCAACCCGTGCCTGCACTGTCGGCACTGCCCAGCTGACATCACCAAGATCGGTAGAACCAATCATCGGCACGCCTTTTTGCTCACGCGGTAATACGTAATCGCACAGTGGTGCATTCTCTGCCAAAACCTGGCCAACACGCAAATAATCGGTCTCAATATCTGCATCTGACAGCGTGGCCTGAATTTTAGCGGCAAATGCACGGTCTGCATCATCGAATGGCACACCGCCAAGGCGCTCCATATTCGTCTGCATAGCCACTTCCAGCGGGGTATTGCCAAGCAGGTTGGACACCGCGCTCATGATCGAAATATCAACCGTGGTCTCGGTCATCATTGCAGCACCCTGCGCCACTTTTTTAACCCGCTCATTGAGTGAGAACATGCCAGGCAAATCGGTTGCACGGATCGCATAGCGCACTTTAGCTTTGGCCTGAACCACATTGGGTGCAATGCCACCGGCATTGAGATAAGCGTAATGCAAGCGGCAATCCGCAGGGATATGCTCGCGCAAATAATTGCAGCCAACACTCATCAGCTCAATCGCATCAAGCGCGGAACGGCCAAGATGCGGCGCCGCAGCCGCATGAGACGCACGACCGGTAAATTCGAAATCCATCCGTGTATTGGCAAGCGATTGAGCGTCATCAACTTGCGTAAACGATGCCGGATGCCATGAAATAGCAATATCCACATCATCAAACGCGCCAGCACGCACCATAAATGCCTTGGCAGCGCCGCCCTCTTCTGCCGGACAACCATAATAGCGTATGCGGCCTTTTTTGCCGGTTTTTTCCAACCAGTCTTTTACCGCGGTTGCAGCGAGAAGCGCTGCCGAACCCAGCATATTATGGCCGCAACCATGGCCATGACCAGTGCCCGGCAAGGGTTTTGGCTCGGCAAGACCGGCCTCCTGTGAAAGCCCCGGCAAAGCATCATATTCACCAAGAATAGCAATAACCGGCCCGCCTTCTCCTGCCTCGCCAATCACCGCGGTCGGAATACCAGCCACATTTTCAGTGATTTTAAAGCCCTGCTCGCGCAGCATCTGCGTATGTTCGGCACAGGATTTATATTCCGTATAGGCAATCTCCGGCATACCCCAAACGCGATCGCTCAATGCTTCGAACGCAGTTTTTTTAGCGTCAACCAAATCCCAGATTATTTCGCCGTTCTTCACAAGCGCTACTCCCAATCTTAAACTTACAAATTTTCATCAATGAAGCGCGCCAGCGCTCCAAATACCGTTTGGCGGTTTTCAGCACGGGCAAAACCATGCCCCTCATGGGCAATACGCAGAATTTCCACAGGTTTACCAAGGCCCCGCAGGCACGAATACACCATCTCGCTTTCGCAAGGCGTCACGCGCGGATCCTCCAGCCCGTGCACCACCATCAATGGTGCATTGATAGCGCTGATCTGGTTGATCGGCGAAAAGCGCTCAAGCTCGGCACGCATGGTTTCAACATCGCCATATTCCACCGCGCGCAATTGCTTGCGCCAGGGGCCTGTGGTTTGCAGCAATGTGAGAAAATTGGCGATACCGTAAAACTCGACGCCCATGCGCCACAATTCCGGATATTCCGTCATTGCTGACAGCACCATGAAACCGCCATAGGAACGCCCGAAAACACCGATGCGGCTGTCATCCACATCATCACGCGCACCAACCGCAAGTCGCACCGCTTTGAGATCGGCCACGCTGTCCATACGCAATTCACGGTCATCAAGATGTTGATAGGCACGGCCATAGCCGGTGCTGCCACGAATATTGGGCGCAATCACCATAATGCCGCGCGCCAGCATATATTGCACATCAGCACGAAAATCCGGCTGCCACTGTGCTTCGGGGCCGCCATGAACAATGATCAGCACCGGAAAGCCTTCTGCAGGCGCTACAGTTTGCGGCTGATATACAAAATAAGGAATTTCCAGACCGTCAAAACTTGCCACGCTGGTAACGCTTGGCTCGATAAATGCAGGCAATGGGGTTTTTGTCTTCGGCGCAGTGCTCAAGGGCGTGAAATCGCCGGTTTGCACATCCACACACCAGATATCACCAGAAATTGCAGCCCCTTCAAACGGCACGATCAGCGCTGCCCCATCAGGTGTCCATGCAACCGAAGCGATCACACCCGGCACCGGCGTTGCAATCGATTTCAGCACATTGCCCTTTCGGTCAATGAGCGCCAAATCATTCCAGCCCTGACGGTTCACCACCAGCGCTATGCTTTGCTGGTCAGGCGCAATCGCCAGCGCTTCAATATCCTGACCTTCAAATTCAGCCAAAAGATCTAAACCACAGCTATCGGGTGTCTTCACCATCACCGACAAATATTCACGCTCCTGATCACAAATCAGTAGCAAGCCGGAGCCGTCTTTGAAAAAGCGCGGCGCCTGATAACGCGCACGTCCCTGATGCGGCAGAATTTTTTCATAGGCACCAGTTGCAAGATCAAGTCTGCACAGGTCCTGATCTGTCATTGCTCTTTCGCAATCATAAACCAGCAAGGCCTGCCCATCGGGATAAAAAGCAGCCGGCGTGCGCCAGCCTGTACCCTGATACACGCATTTTACATCGCCGCCTGCCACCGTCATGACATGCAAATCCATATCAGAACGATCACGATAGTTGGCTGAATAAGCAATCTTCGTACCATCCGGCGACCAGCAACCCCAGCCATGCACAACACTGGTATCTTTGGTCAGCAAACGCGGCTCACCTTCGGCATTTTCAATCAGCCATAATTGATGACGCTCATCACCGCCCCAATCGGTGGTAATCAAAAGATCACGGCTCTTAGGATTAAACGACAAGCTACCGACCGGCTCCGGCAGATTGGTCAGCTGTTTTGCTTCTCCGCCATTAAGCGGGCGCAACCACACCTGCATGGTGCCGCTTGCATCACTTAAAAATGCCAGCAATTCGCCATCGGGCGAAACTGCAGGCTTAACCGCTTTGCAAATATCCATATAAGACGACATCATCACGGATGGTGCGGAGTTCAAAATGTCAAACATAAAGCTGCCCGTTCTTGGTGTGTAACTCAGTTTACCGGCGTGGTGTTTGCTGGCGCCGCAAGGCCTACAGCCTGCGCCAACCGCTGTGAGGCAGCGCTCAATGCATCAAACATCGGTCCGGTTGTGGATTGGTGATTGGCAAGCGTAACAATGGTAAATCCGGCTTCCGGCCACGCCGTTTTCAGTGCCCATGCCGTCATCATCGGCGTGACAGTGTCATAACGCGCCTGCACAATTTCAGCCGGCAAATGACGGATACGGTCGAGATTATTCAACAGCGAGCCTGCCGGCAAAAAGGCATTATTCATACAATAATGCGTAAAAATTCTTGAGACGGCCAAGGCCGCATCCGGCTGCAACAGCGTGGTCACATGATCTGTGCTTGGTTCAAATGTTTGGGTTTTAGCCGAAAAGCCGCGCAGGCTCTGCGCTGCGGCCTGCTCAATAGCTCCATCACCACAGGTCAGGCGTTTATAATAAGCGGTAAGCAAATCACCGCGTTCATCCTCCGGAATGAACTCTGCAAAAGCCTGCCAATGATCCGGAAAAATTGCGCGGGAGCCATGAAACCACCAGTCACAATCTTCTTTTTGTGCCAGAAAAATACCGTGAATACGAAAGCCGAGGCATCGCTCCGGATGCGCCTGCCCATAGGCCAGTGACAAGCATGAACCCCATGAGCCACCACAAACAAGCCAGCGCTCAATATTCAAAGCTTCACGAATGCGCTCAATATCAGCAATCAAATCTTGGGTGGTATTGTCTTTAATTTCCGCAATTGGCGTCGATTGACCCGCACCGCGCTGATCAAAAGTAATGACGCGATAGGTTTCAAGGTCAAAACTTGCCACTTGCTTGGCAGAGGTACCGGCACCGGGGCCACCGTGTAAAAATACCGCCGGAACGCCGTCAGGATTACCATAGTCATAAACCGCGATATCATGGATATCGCTGACCTTTAAGCGGAACATATTTCGCGCTATGTGCAGATCTGCCACTTTATTTTCTCCCACCATTTCTTACGAAACAGCCATGCAATTCCCGCTCTTTGTCTGGTTGATTGTTCTGGACCGTCTTTAAGCGGCCTCGTTTATTTTCAGACATAAATTTTATAAGCAATGATTGGCTTTTAACGCCAATGCAATTTTCGACTGCCTATGCAGGAATGGAATAGTTTATGTGAAGCCAATAGCGGCCTCTGCCATAAACACAAAAGCCCCGGCAAATTTGCCGGGGCTTTTGATTGTTTTTGCTGGAAACTGGCGCTTTATTTAACGAAACAGGACCAATGATTTTTCGAAGGTTGTCCACACACCCCACAGGATCGGCAGCCCAACGGCCAGCCAAGCCAGCGCCGCTTTGGTATCCAGACCGCCGGTACCAATGCCGAATGAGCCGCTCGGGCCGGAATCGACAGCCTTGGTTTTAGCCTGCAAGGCAGCTACTTCCGCATCCGACATAAACCATTTGTCAGACAACGGCTTGATGAAGAAGTTGGCGATAAGCCCCAGTGCAAGCATACCAGCGAGAATATACATTGTATAATCATAGACCTGCGCGCGCGGTACACCGGCTGAAATCTGGAACTCGCGGATATAATTGACCACAACTGGCCCAACAATACCTGCCGTTGCCCATGCTGTGAGCAACCGTCCGTGAATAGCACCAACAAATTGCGTGCCAAAAATATCGGCCAGATACGCAGGCACAGTCGCAAAACCACCGCCATACATCGACAGGATGACACAGACCATAACCACAAACATTGCCTGTGAGCCCATATGTGCAGCGGTTGGCAGCAGCATATACATGGCAATACCAAGCAGGAAGAAGGCATAATAGGTTGCCTTGCGGCCGATACGGTCTGACAAAGATGCCCAGAAAAAACGTCCGCCAATATTAAACAATGAGATCAAACCGGTAAAACCGGCAGCAATTGCGGCAATTGCGGTTTTCTGCGCGCCATCAAGTTCCATAAACGACAGGCCGGGTTCTCCGATCAAGGAGCCGCCGAAGATTTCCTGCAGCATCGGAGATGCCATGCCGATCACACCAATACCGGCAGAAACATTCAGGCAAAGTACAGCCCAAATCAACCAGAACTGCTTGGTCTTATGCGCATCACGCAAATGCACGTGACGGGTTGTGATCATGGACTTTTTGGCTGCCGGGGCAGTCCAGCCTTCAGGCTTCCAACCGGCAGGTGGAATACGATAACCGAAAGCACCGCCCATCATGAAGACGAAATAACCGGCCGCCATTACCAGAAATGTTTGCCACACACCAATTGATGTCGGGGTTTTAAAATGTTCCATCAGCAAATCGGCAAGTGGCGCACCAATCATCGCACCACCACCAAAGCCCATAATCGCCATGCCTGTAGCCATACCACGGCGATCCGGAAACCATTTAATCAATGTTGAAACCGGTGAAATATAACCAAGGCCAAGCCCGATACCGCCGATAAAACCGGCACCCACCCACATCAGCCAAAGCTGGTGTGTCATCACGCCGATAGCAGCAATAACCATACCGCCACACCAGCAGATAGCAGAAACAAAGCCGGCCTTACGCGGACCAACCCGCTCCAGCCATCCGCCCCAGATGGCAGCCGAACAGCCCAGTAAAACGAAAAATAATGTATAAATCCAGCCAAGATCCGCCACCCGCCAATCACAGCTGGTGGTGAACAAGGCGGTCATCAGCCCCATGCCTTCACAGGTAACCGACTGGCTCACACCAATAGCGCGGCTGAGTGGCAGCCAGAACACGCTGAAACCATAAGCCATACCGATGCAAAGATGGATGGCCAGCGCCGCCGGCGGTACCAGCCAGCGGTTGAAGCCGGGCATAGCAATAATCCGCTCGCGATCGAGAATTCCCGGCGCGCTCAGACCTCCTAAAGTACGATCACTTACACTCATGACATAGCTCTCCCTTCTGCGGACAAGCCGCAGTCTGCCCATCTCCCGTGAGCATCCCTCAATTTTTAGATCGTTATTTTATTTTTCAGGTCGTTTGATATGTGGTGCCGCAGCCATCACTAAAGGATGCAGGCCCTCTCCACCCGCATCAATCAGATCAAAAAGCTGGTTCCGCATGCGTGGCTCCCAAAACATATTAATATGTTTTGCGACCCCTTCTGCCTGTACCTCCTCAGGTTGGCTGGTGAAAAACGTGGCAATTTGTGAGGCCATCATCGGTATACGGCTGCGATATTCACTCATCTTCAGCCTGCCACTTCCAGATCATGAACAATCTTACGGCTTTGTCTTGCCTGCTCGTCATAATCACGCTGCCATTCGCTCGGCCCGTTGGATGCACCGATCTGTACCGCAGTCACTTTATATTCAGGGCAATTGGTCGCCCAGTCCGAAAAGTCGGTAGTAACCACATTGGCCTGCGTCGTCGGATGGTGGAATGTCGTATAAACCACCCCCGGAGAAACACGATCCGTGATCAGCGCCCGCAAGGTTGTCTCACCGGAGCGACTGGCAATCTTAACCCAGTCACCATCGCGCAAGCCGCGTACCTCCGCATCATGCGGATGCATTTCCAGCCGGTCTTCCGCATGCCATTCCACATTATCTGTGCGTCGTGTTTGCGCGCCGACATTATATTGCGACAAAATACGCCCAGTTGTGAGCAGCAACGGAAAGCGCGGCCCTGTTCGCTCGTCAGTAGCCACATATTCCGTGCGGATAAATTTACCCTTACCACGCACAAAACCATCCACATGCATGATTGGTGTACCCAGCGGTGCTTTAGCGTTGCATGGCCATTGCACCGAACCTTCACGTTCGAGAAGCTCATAGCTCACACCATTAAAGCTCGGTGTGGTCATGGCGATTTCATCCATCACCTGTGAAGGATGGGTATAGTTCCAGTTCAGCCCCATCGCCTTGGCAAGGTTCTGGGTTACTTCCCAGTCGGCATAACCGTTTTTCGGCGGCATCACTTTGCGCACGCGGTTGATGCGGCGCTCGGCATTGGTGAATGTGCCGTCTTTTTCCAAAAAGGTTGAACCCGGCAAAAATACATGGGCGTAGTTTGCTGTTTCATTCAAAAACAGATCCTGCACCACCACACATTCCATTGCCGCCAGACCAGCCGCCACGTGGCGGGTATCCGGATCAGACTGCAAAATGTCTTCGCCCTGCACATAAATGCCTTTAAACGTGCCTTCAACGGCAGCATCAAGCATATTCGGAATACGCAAACCCGGCTCGTTTTGCAGGGTTACACCCCAGAGCTTTTCGAAAATATCACGGGTGGCATCGTCAGATATGTGGCGATAGCCCGGCAGTTCATGTGGGAACGAGCCCATATCGCAGGCGCCCTGCACGTTATTTTGCCCGCGCAGCGGATTAACACCCACGCCATTGCGGCCGATATTACCGGTTGCCATGGCCAGATTGGCAATTGCCATCACGGTGGTTGAACCCTGCGAATGCTCGGTCACACCCAGCCCGTAATAAATCGCACCATTGCCGCCAGTTGCAAACAAGCGAGCGGCGCCGCGCAGATCCTGCGGGTTAACGCCGGTCAACAATTCAATGGCCTCGGGGCTGTGGCGCTCTTCGGCAACGAATTCTGCCCAATCCTGAAACTCGCTCCAGTCACAGCGCTCACGAATAAAGCTCTCGTCACAAAGCCCCTCGGTCACAATCACATGTGCCAGCGCCGTAATCACCGCCACATTGGTACCGGGACGCAGCGGTAAATGAAAACTCGCTTCCACATGCGGTGTGCGCACCAGATCGGTGCGGCGCGGATCAATCACAATCAGCTTTGCACCTTCACGCAGACGCTTTTTCATGCGGGAACCGAAAACCGGATGCGCATCGGTCGGATTAGCACCGATCACCAGCACCACATCGGTTTCTTCAATACTGTCAAAATCCTGCGTACCGGCAGAGGTACCAAAAGTCTGGTTCAGCCCGTAACCGGTCGGCGAATGGCAAACGCGGGCACAAGTATCAACATTATTATTGCCGAACCCGGCACGGATCAGTTTCTGCACCAGAAATGTTTCTTCATTGGTGCAGCGCGATGAGGTGATACCACCGATAGAATTGCGGCCATACTGGTTCTGCAGGCGCTTGAACTCGCTGGCAACATAGGCATTGGCCTCTTCCCAGCTCACTTCCTGCCACGGATCAGTGATCGATTTACGGATCATCGGATTGAGAATACGATCCGAATGGCTGGCATAGCCGTAAGCAAACCGGCCTTTGACGCAAGAGTGGCCATGATTGGCCTTGCCGTCTTTATAAGGCACCATGCGTACCAGTTCCGAGCCACGCATTTCCGCTTTAAACGAACACCCGACCCCGCAATAAGCGCAAGTGGTAACTTTGGAATGTTCCGGCTGACCGATGTCGATCACCGATTTTTCCATCAAAGTTGCCGTCGGGCACGCCTGTACACAAGCGCCGCAAGACACACATTCTGAATCGATAAACGCCTCGTGCATACCGGCAGAAACGCGTGAGTCAAAACCACGTCCCTCAATGGTCAACGCAAAGGTGCCCTGCACTTCTTCGCAGGCACGCACACAACGTGAGCAGACAATGCATTTCGACGGGTCATAGGTAAAATACGGATTGCTCTGATCCTGCGGCATCCATTGCGCATTCAGTGCGCCGTCATTGCGGCTTTGGGCAAACACATGATTGGCGCCGTCCTGACCATAGCGCACATCGCGCAAACCCACCGCACCCGCCATATCCTGCAATTCGCAATCACCATTGGCTGAACAGGTCAGGCAATCCAGAGGATGGTCGGAGATGTAAAGTTCCATCACCCCTTTGCGCAAGCTCTTCAGGCGACCGGTCTGGGTATGCACAATCTGGCCTTCCATGACCGGCGTTGTACAGGAAGACGGCGTACCATTACGACCTTCAATCTCCACCAGACACAACCGGCATGAGCCATAAGCATCCACCATATCGGTGGCACATAATTTAGGAATTGTAATGCCGGCTTCCATCGAGGCACGCATAATCGATGTGCCATCAGGCACAGTCACTTGGTTGCCGTCAATAGTCAGCGTCACCATCTTTTCAGAATGTGATTTTGGTGTGCCGAAATCGATTTCTTTAATTAAGGACATCGCTTGCCACTCCCTATTCCGCTGCCTGAACTGTCACAGTCTGTGCTGTGGTTCTGTGAGTATCGGGGCTAAAATCTTCACGAAAATGCGTGAGCGCACTCATCACCGGATAGGGCGTAAAACCACCCAATGCGCACAGCGATCCGTATTTCATAGTATCGCATAAATCAGTCAGCAATTCGATTTGCGCCTCCGGCTGAATATTGGCGGCCAGCCGGTCAATCACTTCAACACCACGGGTCGAGCCGATACGGCATGGCGTACATTTACCGCAAGATTCAACGGCGCAGAACTCCATGGCAAACCGTGCCTGTTTCAGCATATCGGCCGTGTCATCAAACACCACCAGACCGGCATGTCCGATCAGGCCGTCTTTGGCAGCAAATGCTTCGTAATCAAACGGTGTATCAAACAGCGCACGCGGGAAATATGCACCGAGCGGCCCGCCGACCTGAACGGCTTTCACCGGACGCCCGGTAATTGTACCACCGCCGATATCATCAACAATCTCGCCAAGGCTTAAGCCGAAAGCCGTCTCGAACAAGCCGCCATATTTAATATTACCGGCGATCTGCAGAGGAATAGTGCCGCGCGAGCGCCCCATACCGAAATCACGATAATATTCGGCGCCTTTATCCATAATGATCGGCACCGATGCCAGCGAGATCACATTATTAATTACTGTTGGCAGGCCGAACAGACCTTTATGCGCTGGCAGCGGCGGCTTGGCACGCACCAGCCCGCGCTTGCCTTCAAGGCTTTCAAGCAATGCGGTTTCTTCACCGCAGACATAAGCACCAGCGCCCGTGCGCACTTCCATATCAAAGGCAAAGCGCGAGCCCATCACCGAGGTACCGAGAATACCCGCCTGACGGGCCAGTTTGATAGCTTTCTCCATCACCGCAATCGCATGCGGATATTCAGAACGCGTATAAAGATAGCCTTTCGTGGCACCCACAGCGATACCGGCAATAGCCATACCTTCAATCAGCACGAAAGGATCGCCTTCCATGATCATCCGGTCCGCAAATGTACCGCTGTCCCCCTCATCGGCATTGCACACAATATATTTGCGCTCAGCATCGGTATCATGCACGGTTTTCCATTTAATACCGGTTGGAAAACCAGCGCCACCGCGACCGCGCAGGCCGGAATTGGTGACCTGCTCCACAATAGCCAGCGGCTGTATGGCAATCGCGTTTTGCAAACCTTTCAAACCGTCATACGCGCGGTAATCTGCCAGCGATAGCGGGTCAGTCACACCGCAACGGGCAAAGGTCAGCCGTGTTTGCTTTTTGAGAAAAGGTATTTCTTCTGTCAGGCCATGCGCCAAAACATGCTCATTACCGGTAAGAAACCGGTTGTCAAATCCGGCATCAAATAATGAAGCGACATCACCGGCCATCACAGGACCATAGGCCACGCGTCCCTGATCGGTCACCACTTCAACCAACGGTTCCAGCCACACCATGCCGCGCGAACCATTACGGATAATCGTTATTTCAATCCCGCGCTGTGCCGCTTCTTGTGCAATCGCAACGGCCGTTTTATCAGCACCCACAGCGAGCGCAGCAGCATCACCGGAAACATAAATTGTCACACTCATAAGCGCACCTCCGCAGCAAGCTCCGCTACTCGTGTCTCATCAAGGCGTCCGATCAATTGATCATCAACCATGGCAGCCGGAGCACAGGCGCAAAGCCCGAGGCAATAAACCGGCTCAAGCGTTACGGCACCATCAGCAGAGGTCTGATGCCAATCCAGCCCCAAAAGACGTTTAGCCGCAGCTGCAATGGCATCGCCGCCCATCGATTGACAAGCCTCAGCGCGGCAGAGCTTGATCACATGCCGACCCGCAGGGCTAGAACGAAAATCATGGTAGAAACTCACCACGCCATGCACTTCTGCGCGGGAAATATTTAATTCATGCGCAATCAATGTCAGGGTTTCTGCAGGCACATAGCCATATTCAGCCTGTACAGCGTGCAAAATCGGCAATAACGGCCCTTCAAGCCCTTTGTGGCCATTGATAATCTCTATCAAACTTGCGGTAAATTCATTACCGGCCGGTGCTCCGGCTGACGACATTTTGCTTGGCGTAGATCTTGGCATTGATATTGCAAGGCTCCCCGTATTCTTGTTGTTTAGAACAGATCAAAACTGAACCTGAATATCAAGCGGCGAAAACCGTTGATCGATAGGCAATCTCTATCAAGCCTCATTCAGCATAGTGCCTGCGAGTAGTTTAGCCTCATGTAACAAGGCTGCGATCAACGGTGTATGCGGCAATCTTTCAGCGGCAATCAAGCCGACCTGATGCGTCACATGCGGTGCCACAATCGGAATAGCGCGGTTCGGTTCGCTAAAGCTTAGAATACGCGCCAGATTAAGCGGCATAATGCTCGCCCATTTGCCAGTACGGATATGGAAAAACAGAACGCTCATTGAATCGGATTCCAATGTCGGATTGGCGCTCACACCAGCATCCTGCAAATGCTTATTGATAATGCGGCGGTTCTGCATGTCTTGTGTCAACAGGCACAGCGGCAGCGTACCCACCTCGGCCCATGTCACCTCCTCACGATCTGAGAACTTGCTGCCGGCAGAGGTAATCAGCTGATAACTCTCACGATAGATCGGCACTGCAGTGACCCGGCCCAGCGGTTCATTTTCAAGATAGGTAATACCCGCATCAATTTCGAAGTTATTGAGCTCGTTGAGTACCTCGGCAGAGGTACGGGCGATTATTGAAAAAGTAACATTGGGATGTTTTTCACTAAACGGCGTGGTCAGTTCAGACACCATAGCCAAGGCTGTGGGAATAACCGCAATGCGGATATGTCCGCCGACACCAAAGCGTGCCGCCCGCATCTCCTCTTTCATGGTCCGCGCATCCCCCACAATTCTGCGTGCCCATTCCAGTACCCGCTGGCCTTCAGGCGTCAGCCCCTGAAAGCGTGAACCGCGCACAACCAGCATTACGCCCAGCATATCCTCAAGCTGTTTGATACCGGCAGAAAGTGTTGGCTGTGTAATACCGCAATCTTCAGCCGCACGGCCAAAATGCTGCTCACTTGCCAGCGCAATAAAATATTCCAGCTTATCAATCATCTCGCACCTTCCCTCAATTCCCCCTCGTCGTCAGCATCACAGCATGCCATAATAACAAAATAAATCTTATAGAGCTGTCTGTTTTGAACCCGTGAGTATCCGTTGTCCGCCGCAAAACCGTCCCGTTTCAAAAAAACCTTGCGCCGCACCGGCCTGTTTGCATCCGTCAGCATGGCGGTTATTCTGGCTACCGGTATCAGTGTCTGGATTGGCTTCGAACTGTTTGATAAAGCGTTTCCACCGCCACTTGAAAAGGCGCAGATCACTTCAAAACAAGTGCTCGACCGCGACGGCAATCTGCTGCGGGCATTTGCGGTACCCTCCGGCCATTGGCGTTTAACGACCACAGCGCAAGATGTTGACCCGCAATTTATTGAAATGCTGATTGCCTATGAGGATCAGCGGTTTCGCGAACATTCAGGCATTGACCCGCATGCTATGGGGCGTGCTGCACTACAATTTATCACCCATGGCCGCATCATTTCCGGTGGCTCCACACTGTCTATGCAGGTGGCACGTTTGATCGAGCCACGCTCCGGTCGCTCTTTATTTGCCAAATTGCGGCAGATGGTACGCGCCATACAAATTGAACGCCGCCTGAATAAACAACAAATTCTGGATGCCTATCTCACCCTTGCGCCATTTGGCGGCAATCTGGAAGGAGTGCGGGCTGCAAGCCTGAGCTATTTTGGCAAGGAACCACGCAGGCTCACCACATCGGAAGCGGCGCTGTTGATTGCCCTGCCACAATTACCGGAACGCCGCCGTCCCGACCGCTACCCCGACAATGCCCGCGCAGCCCGTGACCGTGTTTTAAACCGCCTTTCCGTTGTCTCGATGATCGGTAAAGACGAGGCCGACCGTGCTGCCCATCTTCCTGTACCAACGCGGCGTATCGCAATGCCTGCGCTAGCAGCCCATGTCAGCGAGGCGGCCTTGCGCAAAGACCCAGCTGCAAATCTGCATCAGGTCACGCTCAAACGCTCGGTGCAGCAGGCACTGGAAACCGTCGCACAAGATTCAGCCACGCGGCTCGGACCTAAAATCTCTGTCGCCATGGTGATGGCCGATGCTGTGAGCGGCGAGATTATCGGCGAGGTCGGCTCATCCAATTATTTTGATTCAAGCCGTTCGGGCTGGATTGATATGACCAATGTGCAGCGCTCGCCCGGCTCCGCACTCAAACCCTTCATCTTCGGCCTTGCCTTTGAAGACGGGCTGGTGATGCAAGAGACCATTATTGAAGACCGGCCAACCAATTTTTCCGGCTATCGACCGCGTAATTTTGACATGAGCTATCAAGGCGATGTCACTGTACGCGAGGCATTGCAACTCTCACTCAATGTGCCATCCGTGCGTTTGCTCGACAGCGTGGGTGCCACAAGGCTGATGGTGAGGATGCGCCGTGCGGAGGTGAAAACCACCTTGCCGCCGGGTGAAACACCGGGACTGGCGATCGGCCTTGGCGGTTTGGGTATCAGCCTTAAAGACCTAGTGCAGCTCTATACCGCTTTGTCCAATCGCGGCAGGCCGGTTATTATTTCTGATGGCGTTGACGGCCGCATCATAGACGGTACAGCGGTTTTGAGCGGTGAGCCGCTGCTGCAACCCGCAGCCGCATGGCAGGTGGCCGATGTGCTGGCCGGCGTTAAACCGCCGCTTGGCAGCTTGCAACGCGGTCTCGCTTATAAAACCGGTACCAGCTATGGCTATCGCGATGCATGGTCTGTCGGCTTTGATGGACGTTATGTGCTTGGCGTCTGGGTCGGGCGTGCCGATAACGGAGCGGTGCCGGGGTTGAGCGGCTATGGTTCAGCTGCCCCCATTCTCTTTGAAGCCTTTTCAAAATCCGGCGTGGGTTTTACGCCGCTGGCACCGGCGCCAACCGGAACAATGCGTTTGCCACAATCGCAATTGCCGGTTTCATTACGGCGTTTCACACCCTATCTCTCAACACTTGTCAGCACCTCAGTAAAAGAATCTCCGCCGCAAATCCTCTATCCGCCTGAAGGGGCGCGGGTTGAACTGAGCAATCAGCCGGATGGCAGCATAGCACCGCTGGTTTTAAAAATGCAGGGTGGCCGCGCACCGTTTATCTGGCTGGCCAATGGCAAGCCTTTGGATAAAGCCTCGCGCAAACGTTCCGGCTTGTGGCAGCCCGATGGCGCCGGTTACTCAACGCTCACCGTGATTGATGCCTCAGGACGCGCTGCCAGCGTCCGGATTTTTATCGACTGAGTAGAAAATCCATCCCTTAAACACGATGAATTGGAAACTCTATTCGATTCCGCTCGACCTAATTCAAATCACCATACGCACAATACTAAATATAAACATATATTTATCTGCGATAGTTTTATTCGTTAAAATACAAAATTACGTAAAATAATTCCAATAAAAAATTCTTAGTAGAATAAACTTCCTTGTTATGAGGCCATATTTTGTGAAGAATAGCATCACACGATCTGCAAGAAGGCAAACAGCAGTCTGCAAACAACCTTCAGGCAAGGCTTCGTGATAAAAATTAGCGAGCGCAAGCCGCGCTTACTGTCTTAACTTAAAAGGAAAACAGCAATGTCGTTGTTAGATATCGCCAGCGTCAAACCTTTAATTTCGCGTCGCACCGGCATGAAAATGATGCTGCTTTCCGCTGTTGCCATGAGCGTTGCCTTTGCAGCTCCTCTGTCTGCGCAGGCTGAAGATCTGACCATTAAGGTTGGCATCATGGGCGGCGAAGACGAAGATGTCTGGAAAGTTGTTGCCGAACAGGCCGCCAAAGAAGGCCTGAAAATCGATACCGTTATTTTCAATGATTACACCCAGCCAAATGAAGCACTGGAACGCAAAGAAATTAACGCCAACGCATTTCAGCACGAACCTTATCTGGATGAACAAATCAAACAGCACGGCTATAAAATTTCGGTAGCCGGTTATACTGCTTTGTGGCCAATTGGCATCTATTCCCGCAAGGTTACTAAGCTTGAAGACCTGAAAGACGGCGCCATTGTTGGTGTTCCGAATGACCCGACCAATGAAGGCCGTGCCTTGCGCGTTCTGCAGGACAAAGGTCTGATCAAGCTCAATCCGGATGCGGGCATTCTTGCAACCCCGATTGATATTATTGAAAACCCTAAAAAACTTGAAATCAAAGAGCTGGATGCCGGTGTTGTCGGTCTTTCTATCGATGATCTTGATGCTGCGGTTGTCAATAATAACTGGGCAGCAAAATCCGGTCTTGATCCGGTAAAGGACGCCATCGGCTGGGAAAGTAAAGAAAACAATCCTTACCGTAACTTCATTGCTATCCGCACTGAAGACAAGGATGCCGCATGGGTAAAGCCGCTGATCGCAGCCTTCCACAACGAGCCGGTTAAAGCAGAGCTGGATCGCGCTTATAAAGGCACTGGTATTCCTGCCTGGGAATAAATCTAGAGCATTTCACTATCAAGTTGAATCAACTTGATAGCTATGACAATGCGAAAACTCTAAAATCTAGAGCGAGCGCTGCGATCAAACTTGACCGTTACCCGCTCTGGCTCTTACAGGCCTCACCGAAAGGCCTGAGCGCAAGAACTGAATTGTTTTTAGCATCATGCTTTAAACTGCATCACATGACGGTTCGGATTATTCCGGACCGTTTTGCGGTTATTAGAGTAGTTTCAGGAAAAGCAGGAACCGGTTTTCCGTCCGAAACTATGTTTGAACAAACAGATAGAGCGGCTTTCTTGCTTAAAAGAAAAGTAAAAACGCTCTAATTATAATTGATTTTATACCAAAGAGCTGGATCAGCTTGCCCAAGCTGCTCCAAAACAAAGGAACAGGGCAGTTTTCCTGATTGAGGAAAAAAGCTGCCCTTAAGGACAACGTGAATATTTCAGCTCCAAAAACAATAATAAAGAACGACCCCACATCTGCTTCTGCCCCCAAAGCAGTTGATGAGGTTGTGCGCCTCTCGAATATCAAACGGATGTTCGGAGACACTCCGGCTGTCAATGATATTTCACTCTCGGTTAATCGCGGCGAAATTCTTGGCATTATCGGGCGCAGTGGTGCGGGTAAATCCACCCTGATACGCTGCCTCAACGGCCTTGAACGCCCTGATAGTGGTTCGGTTATCATTGAAGCTCAGGAAATCACCGGCCTGTCTGAGAGCCAGCTGCAGCCGGTACGCCGCCGTATTGGTATGATTTTCCAGCACTTTAATCTGATGTCGGCCAAAACCGTGGCGCAGAATATTGCCATGCCGTTAAAAATTGCCGGCATAGCCCGCACAGAGCGTGTAAAAATAACCGCAGAACTGCTTGAGCTGGTTGGTCTTTCAGACCGCGCAGGCCATTATCCGGCACAGCTCTCCGGCGGTCAAAAACAGCGTGTTGGTATTGCCCGCGCTTTGGCCGCAAAACCAAGCCTGCTGCTCTCCGATGAGGCAACCTCAGCGCTCGATCCGGAAACCACGCAATCTATTCTGGCTTTGTTGAAAGATATCAACCAAAAGCTCGGCCTGACGATTTTGCTGATCACCCATGAAATGGATGTAATCCGCCGTATTGCAGACCGTGTGATTGTGCTTGATCACGGCCAGATTGCCGAACAAGGCCCGGTATGGGAGGTTTTTGCCCGCCCGCAGGCTGAGACCACAAAAAGCCTTGTCAAAATGCTGACCCCCGCTTTGCCGGAAAGCATTGCCAGCCAGTTAAAGACAGAAGCTTGCGCACAGGATGAAGCAATACTGCGCATCCGCATTTCCGGTAATGCTGCACGCCGCCCGGTGATCACCGATCTGGCGCAAGCTTGCGGCCTCAATGCCCGCATCATTCATGGCGGCATTGATACGGTGCAGAATGAACCGGTTGGCACGCTTTTTCTGAGTGTACCGGCACAAAACCCAGCTGCCCTGCAGCAGGCGGTTGCTTTCCTTAATACAATTTGTGATGAAACGGAGGTCGCAGGCTATGTCTCAGTTCCTGACACCCGCAATGCTTGATCTGCTTTGGCGCTCCCTGGGCGAAACCCTGATCATGACCGGCTTCTCCAGCCTCTTCACATTGGTCTTCGGCCTGCCACTTGGGCTGCTGCTGGTACTCACAGACCGTAATGGCCTGATGCAGAACCTCGTAGTCAATCGTGTTGTCGGCGCAATCGTCAATGCATTCCGCTCGGTACCGTTTATTATTCTGCTGGTAGCGCTGATCCCGTTCACACGCTTTCTAATCGGCACCGCGCTCGGCACATGGGCATCCATTGTACCGCTTTCAATTGCGGCCATACCTTATTATGCCCGCATGGCCGAAGTCTCGCTGCGCGAGGTTGACCATGGTCTGATTGAGGCCGCCCGCTCAATGGGCGCTAACCGCTGGACAATAATCCGCGAAGTTTTGATCCCTGAATCAATGCCGGGACTGATTGCAGGCTTTACGGTAACAATCGTAACACTGATCGGCGCATCGGCAATGGCCGGCGCTATTGGCGCCGGTGGCTTGGGCGATCTCGCTATCCGCTATGGCTATCAGCGCTTTAACTATCCGATCATGGCCGCAGTTGTGGCTGTTCTGATCGTAATTGTGTGCCTTATCCAATGGATTGGTGACCGGTTGGTGCAAAAAGTGGATAAGCGGATTGTAAAACGCTAGAGCATTTCACCATCAAGTTGATAGGTATGACAATGCGTGTAAACAAAGAAAAGGCCGGTTCAACCGGCCTTTTTGCTATCTGTTATTCACAGCATCTTATTTGTCTAGAGCATTTCACCATCAAATTGAATCAACTTGATCGATATGACAATGCAAAAAAGCTAAAATCTAGAGCGAGCGCTGCGATCCAACCTGCACGTTACCCGCTCTAGAAAGCGCTTATGGCTGGCGCTCATGCACACCAACCTCGACAGTATTGCCATCCGGATCAAACACCAGCGCTGCAAAATAGCCCATTTCTTTTGGCCCCTGATAGGATGGAGCACCACTATCACGCCCGCCAGCCTGTAAAGCTGCAAGATAAAAAGCCTCAACCTGCGCATGAGTTTTAGCGCTGAATTTCAAGTGTAAATGCTGTCCGGATTGAAAACCCTGCGTCACACCCGGTTGGCTCTGCACCGCACTAACGCGCAAAAACGGCAAAGGACTACGGGCATTACCGCTAACAAAAAACAGGTTTTCAGCCGTTTTCAACACCCGCAACTCCAGCGGCATCATACTGCTGGAGTAAAAGTGATAGGATGCCGGAATATTCCGGCTCTCAAAACCGATATGATCAAATAGAGACATATTCAGCAATATAGGTGACAGTATTTTGCAATCAAGCTGAAACCATAAGATTACAATCTACACTTAATAAAAAGAGCTGCGAAATAATCCTCCACAGCTCTCAGTCATTCCGGAAAGTTCAAGACAAGCCGCGTTAGAGCATTTCGCTATCAAGTTGAATCAACTTGATAGGTTTAACAATGCGAAAAAGCTAAAACCTAGAGCGAGCGCTTCGATCCAACCTGAACGTTTTCCGCTCTAGCGTGTGCGGCTCAAACCGTCTTTGGCAGGCTTATACTGAGGGTCAAGCTGCACAGCGCGGGCATAGGAGGCAGCCGCACGCTTCTTGTCACCACGATGCTCATAAACCAGTGCCTGATTTGCCCAGCTCTCGGCAACATTGTCATTAAGACCGATAGCAGCGTTGAAATCATCAAATGCATTGTCATAATCACCAAGAGCAGCATAAGAAATACCACGACCATTATATGGCTCCGGTGCACTGGATTGCAGAGAGATCGCCGCCGAGAAATCTTCAATCGCCAATTTGTGCTGACCGCGTGCCTGATAAATCAAACCGCGATTATGATAGGCGCGCCCGTCTGTCGTATCGAGCTGGATAGCGCGGTTAAAATCCATCAGCGCCTCATCCATACGCCCCGCCTGGCGATAGACATTACCGCGGCCAATATAAGCAGCATCATATTGCGGATTGATCTGGATAGCGCGGCTATAATCCTGCACCGCTGCCGCATCATTTTTCATGTAGCGCTGGATCAATGCACGATTGGCATAGGCCTGATAATAATTCGGGTCGAGCTGGATCGCGGTATCAAAATCCTTCATCGCTTCACGATAGCGGCCTGCCTTGCCATAGGCAGAGCCACGCACATTATAGCTCTCTGGATTGCGCGGGTTACTCTGGATCACAGCAGTAAGCGAGCCGATATTCTCGCTGGTGCCCTGCGCCAGATCAAGAGGCGTCAAAATAGAGTTGGATGTGCTCTGGCAGCCGGCAAGCGCCAGCACTGCGCAAGCAGCACCCGCTAAAAAGCCTTTACGCAGGAAATGGCGCTGACCACGCAAGGCTATTGTTCCGGCTTGCAAAGATACCATTCCCTAACTCCCTGAACACAGCATCACCGGCACTCGGTTACAAAGCGGGAATACTGCACAAATTTAATGTGACACGCAGACTTACTACAGCCGATACAGGAAAAGGCGGCAGTGAATCCTCACCCCACCTTAAATCTATTTTTCAGCAATGCATATATAGCTGATCAGTCAAACTTTACATAAGTGCTTTTATATTGCGTTAGAGCAGTTTCAGGAAAAGTGGGAACCGGTTTTCCGTCCGAAACTGCGTTTAAACAAACAGATAGAGCGGTTTTCTTGCTTCAACAAAAAATAAAAAACCGTTCTAAAACAACACTATGTTTTACAAGCCACCGTAAAGCGGCACTGTAATATATGTTTTTCCAAAGCAAAACGCATGACCGTTAGATCATGCGTTAGCAAATCAGCATATTTGACCAAAGATCTGATTAACGAGCAGGCGCTACGCGACCACCAGCTACAAGACCTTCACGCTGGGCGCGCTTACGAGCCAGCTTACGGGCGCGACGAACGGCTTCTGCCTTTTCGCGAGCGCGCTTTTCGGACGGCTTTTCATAATGGCCGCGCATTTTCATTTCGCGGAAAATACCTTCACGCTGCATCTTTTTCTTAAGAGCGCGGAGAGCCTGATCAACATTGTTATCGCGGACGAGTACCTGCACGTGTAATCCCGTTTCGGTTAGATTTTTCGTTGAGCCTGGAGGCACCGGTGAGCCAAGAAGAAATAACAGTCTGGCAGTTCCGTTAAGGAGCCGTCGTTTGGCTGAAAATCTCAAGACCTCGCAACGGCCTTCCGATGCAAATTCGAGTGCCATTTAGCAGTCTCTGGCGTAATTGTCCACACACAATCCGTATCAGCGCTGCCAATCAGGCCTTATCACCCCTATTATTACAGTTTTAACCACAAAAACCACGTTTTTCAGTCCGGATCTTAGAAACTGCGGGGTAAGTCACTGTTTATATAATGGCAATTTCCTCGCATTTTACAAGAGATTCTCAGCGTTATTTTTATACTTTCTGGCAGAGATTCTGTGCCTGTCTGCCTTGCATCCTGTTGTATCCGCAGCTGAGTCTTTTCGGACACCCATTATTCTGTCCGGAAAAGCAGAAATTTTAGCATTTCAGTCCAGTTCACAGCAAATAAAACCGCGCTAAGCGCCACATCCCGTCGTAAAATGGCAAAGTCGGTGTCGCCATATGGTTTACCTATAAATCACTTAGGCGGACAAGGGTCTTCCGCTCCCAAAAAAGGGGATATTATGCGTAAGTTTTCAGTATTTGCAGTCGCCCGCGAAGCTATGCGCGGCAATAAAGGCTGGGGCCCGCAATGGGCCTCACCGGAGCCACGCTCTGAGTATGATGTGATCATCATCGGCGGCGGCGGCCATGGTCTTGGTGCGGCCTATTATCTGGCCAAAGAACACGGCATTACCAATATTGCTGTACTGGAAAAAGGCTGGATCGGCGGCGGTAATACCGGCCGTAACACCACCATTATCCGCTCCAACTATCTCTATGATGAGAGCATGAACATTTTCGAGCATTCGCTCAAAATGTGGGAAGGCCTGTCGCAGGAGCTGAACTACAATATCATGTTCTCGCCGCGTGGCGTGTTGATGCTGTCACATAATATCAGCGACAAGCAATCTTTCAGCCGTCACATTAATGCCAACCGTCTTTATGGCGTCGATAATGAATGGCTGACGCCGGAACAGGCCAAAGCTTTCTGTCCGCCACTCAATATTTCACAAAACTCCCGTTACCCGATCAATGGTGCCGCTTTGCAGCGCCGTGCCGGTGTTGCCCGCCATGATGCGGTGGCGTGGGGCTATGCCCGTGCCGCCTCTGACCGCGGTGTACATATTATTCAGAATTGCGAAGTCACCGGCATTCGCCGTCATCCCGACGGCAGTGTCAGCGGCGTGGAAACCAGCCGCGGCTTTATCGGCGCTAAAAAAATCGGCGTTTCGGCCTCCGGCCATTCATCCGTGATCATGAATATGGCTGATGTGCGTGTGCCGCTGCAAAGCTCGCCACTGCAGGCTCTGGTATCCGAGCCGATGAAACCGATTATTCCATGTGTAGTTATGTCCAATGCCGTACATGCCTATATCTCGCAATCCGATAAGGGCGAGTTTGTTATCGGCGCCGGCACCGACCAGTATAATTCATATTCCCAGACCGGCGGCTTGCAGATCATCACCCATACGCTGGATGCGATTTGTGAACTGTTCCCGATGTTCCGCCGCGTCAAGATGATGCGTCAGTGGGGCGGTGTCACCGATAACACGGTCGACCGCGCACCGATCCAGAGCAAAACTCCGGTTCAGAACCTGTTCGTTAATGCAGGCTGGGGCACCGGCGGCTTTAAGGCTACTCCGGGTTCGGCGCATCTGTTTGCTCACCTTATTGCCAGAGGTGAACCGCATCAGCTTGCTGCCGGCTTCACGCTTGATCGTTTCCGTACCGGCCGCCTGATTGATGAAGCCGCCGCCGCCGCTGTAGCGCATTAAAAGGATAGTATCGTAATGCTTTTGATCCATTGTCCTTATTGCGGTGAAGACCGTTCGGAACTGGAGTTCCGCAACGCCCACGACGCCCATATTGACCGCCCAACCAATATTACAGAACTGTCTGACGAAGAATTCGTTGAGTTTCTCTATTGGCGCGATAATCCCAAAGGTCTGATTTTTGAACGCTGGCGGCATATTCACGGCTGCGGCCGTTTCTTCAATGCTGTGCGCGATACTATCAGCGACCGCATCCACCTGACCTATAAAGCCGGCGAGCCAAAGCCGGATCTGCAAACCATGATGCAACAAGCCAAACAATCTGACCCAACACGCGAGGCAGGCAAATGAGTAGCTCACACAACGCCTCCAAACGTATTGCCGGTAAAGGCCGCCTGACACCTGCCAAAACCGCACGTTTCACCTTTGATGGCAAAACTTATACTGCACTGGCAGGTGATACGGTCGCCTCAGCGCTGCTGGCCCATGATATTCACCTGATCGGGCGCTCATTCAAATATCACCGTCCGCGCGGATTTTTATCTGCAGGTCCTGAAGAGCCGAATGCGCTGCTCGATATTTCACGCGACAAAGCCCATCGTCAGCCGAATGTGCGCGCAACCGTACAGGAAGTTTTCGACGGCATGCATGCACAGTCGCAAAACCGCTGGCCGTCCCTCTCCTATGATATCGGCGTGGTCAACGACCTGTTTTCGCCATTCTTTGGCGCAGGTTTCTACTACAAGACCTTTATGTGGCCTAAAAAGGCATGGGAGAAGCTCTACGAGCCGATCATCCGCCGCGCCGCAGGTCTTGGCGTAACACCAACTGAGCCCGACCCTGACCGCTATGCGGGGCGCTTTGAGCATTGCGATGTGCTGATCGTCGGTGCGGGCATTGCAGGTTTGAGCGCCGCCTTGGCTGCGGCCAGAACCGGCGCAAAAATTATCCTGTGTGACGAACAGCCGGAGGTCGGCGGTGCCTTGCATCATGAAGCAGGCACACAGATCAACGGACAAGACGGCTTTGTATGGGCGCAAATCGCTGCCGCTGAACTGGCTGCCATGCCCAATGTGCGCCTGCTCACCCGCACTACTGCTTTTGGCTATTACAACCACAACTTCATCGCCCTTGCCGAACGCGTGACAGACCATGTTGCCCTGCCGGAAAAAGACGCCCCGCGTGAAAAACTGTGGCAGGTGCGCGCCAAGCGCGTCATTCTCGCTAATGGCTCGATTGAGCGCCATATGGTGTTTGCCAATAATGATCGTCCGGGCGTGATGCTGGCCTCTGCAGCCCGCACCTATCTCAATCATTTCGGCGTGGCAGTCGGCTCGCATGTCGGTGTCTTCACCGCTCATGACAGTGCCTATGAAGCGGCTTTTGATCTGAAAAAAGCCGGCATTGATATTCCGGTGATTGTGGATGCCCGCGCGCATCCGGGCGATGCGGTGCTGGCGGAAGCACAGCGCCTGAATATTCAGGTTCTGACCAATCATTGCGTGCTCACTGTGGGCGGCAAGCTGCGCGTTAAATCCATGACGGTTGCCCAAAATGGTGCCAAATCAGGCCGCAAATACACGATTGATGCGTTGATCACATCATCCGGCTGGACACCATCCGTGCATCTGTTTTCACAATCACGCGGCAAGCTGCGTTTTGACGATACCAATCAGCGCTTTCTGCCGGATGTGAATGCACAACCATCGATCAGCATCGGTGCCTGTAACGGTACAGATGATCTGCAGACCACTATTGATGAAGCAATGGCAGCGGGCATAAAAGCCGGTCTGGAAACCAGCGGTAAAACCGCTAAGGCATCTACAATCACCGGCACCACAGCATTCAGCTGGACCGGCGGCATGGTCGGCGCCACAGCTGGTGCAGGGCCCGATGCCAATGTGAAGGCGTTTATCGATTTCCAGCATGATGTCTGCGCCAAAGATATCCGCGCAGCTGTGCGTGAAGGTATGCATTCGATTGAGCATATCAAGCGCTTCACCACCAATGGCATGGCATCCGATCAGGGTAAAATGTCGAATATGCATGGTCTGGCCATTGCATCGGAGGCGCTCAACAAGCCAATCCCGCAAGTGGGTCTGACCACTTTCCGTCAGCCTTATACGCCGGTCACTTTTGGCACCATCATCAACTCGTCACGCGGTAATCTGTTTGATCCGGCACGCCAAACCGCCATGCATCAGTTTGAGCTGAATAATGGTGCGGTTTATGAAGATGTCGGCAATTGGAAACGCGCCTGGTATTATCCGCAGGCCGGTGAAACCATGCATGATGCGGTAAACCGCGAATGTAAGACTGTGCGTGAAATCGGCGGCCTTTTCGATGCCTCCACCCTTGGTAAAATTGAGGTTGTGGGCCCAGATGCGGCTGAATTCCTCAATCTGATGTATACCAATGCGTGGGATACACTGAAACCGGGCCGCTGCCGTTATGGTATTATGACCGGCGAAGACGGTTTTGTGATGGATGATGGTGTGGTTGGCCGTATGGCGCATGACCGCTTTCACGTGACGACCACAACCGGCGGTGCACCGCGTGTTCTCAACCATATGGAAGACTATCTGCAAACCGAGTTTCCGCATCTCAATGTCTGGCTGACCTCAAGCTCGGAACAATGGGCAGTCATTGCTGTACAGGGGCCAAAAGCCCGTGAGATCATTGCCCCGTTTGTTGAAGATATTGATATTTCCAACGAAGCCTTTCCGCATATGAGTGTGGCGGAAGGTCAGTTCTGCGGTGTACCGACTCGGCTTTTCCGCATGTCCTTTACCGGTGAGCTGGGCTTTGAAATCAACGTGCCTGCCGATTACGGTCAGTCGGTGATGGAGAAAGTCTGGGAACGTGCCAAAAGCATGGGTGCCTGTCTTTATGGCACCGAAAGCATGCACGTTTTGCGCGCTGAAAAAGGCTATATCATTATCGGCCAGGACACTGACGGCACGCAAACTCCGCATGATGCGGCGGTGGGCTGGGCGGTTTCAAAGAAGAAAACTGACTTTGTCGGTATTCGCGGCATGCGTCGTCCTGATCTGGTAGCAGAAGGCCGCAAACAGCTGGTTGGTCTTTTGACGAAAAATCCGAACACCGTGCTGGATGAAGGCGCACAGATTGTGGCCGATCCGAACCAGCCGAAGCCGATGAAAATGCTCGGACATGTGACCTCGTCTTACTGGTCATCCAATCTTGGCCGCTCAATAGCGATGGCAGTTGTGCATAACGGCTTCAACCTGCATGGCCAAACCCTGTTTGTCCCCATGGCAGACCGTGTGATTGAAGTTGAAGTAACGGGTCCCGTCTTTATCGACGAAAAGGGAGAACGCCTGCATGTCTAATTCCGATATCAACGCGCAGCGCGTCACAGTTCTGGGCAACCGCCGCTATGGCAACGGCTCTGTGCATATTGTTACCGCAGAGCCGGCAGAGCGTATTTCTTTGCGGGCACGTCCCGATGGTGTGGCAGCATTGTCAAAAGCACTCGGCGTTAACTTGCCGCAAGAGCCAAAACACAGCGCTACCAAGGGGCAGCGTTCTGCTCTTTGGCTGGGGCCTGATGAATGGCTGGTGATCGATACAAGCGGCAAATCACCGTTTGAAGATTTGCGTGGTGTTGAGACATTGCATGCGGCAACCGATGTATCACACCGCAATATCGGTCTGATCATCTCGGGCGACGGGGCGGCTCGCACCATCAATGCGGCCTGCCCGCAGGATTTGTCGCTGGACGTTTTTCCTGTTGGCGCAGCCTCACGCACAGTGTTCGGTAAAGCTGAAGTGGTCATCTGGCGCCTGTCAGAAACAGAGTTCCGTATGGAATGCTGGCGCTCTTTTGCTGAATATGTTTTTGCACTGCTGAGCGAAGGTGCTCTGGACGCTGCAATATAAAGCACGTAAAAGCGTCATAATTCCACTTTATCTAGCGCGGGAGCATTTCCCGCGCTATTTTCATTTCAGCAGATAAAATTCATGACCATTAAAACACGCCTCATTGTCAATTTTACCGGCTATGAGGGACTACATCCCAAAGCAGTGCGCATCCGCCATCGTAAAATCATGAGTGATTTCGACAAGCTGTGGCACACCAAAACCACATCATCGCCAATGTCGGGTTTAACATCTGGGTCAGGTTTAACATCTGGGCTCGGCTTGCCAGTATCCGGCGCGCAGAATGGCAGCGCCGAGATGCAAGTGCAGACTTCCGCTGAAAATTGGCACACGCAGACAGAGTTCTGCCAGTTTGGCAGCGCCGATATTTTTGACGATTATGCAGCCCGCTCCCTGCCTGCGCGGTTATTCACAGGCAGCAGAGCCTTTATCAATATTTTGTGCACCGGAACATTGTGGCGCTATCTGCGCACCAGCTGGCGCTTTGTGCTGTTTTTCATGTGGCCGTTTCTGATGATGCTGGCTTTGCTGGGGTTAACGCTCGGTCTTACCGCAGCACCTGTGCTAGCAGGCTTTGCGCCACTGCATATACTATGGTCTTTGCCAGTGGCACTCGGCATGAATTATGCGCTTATCCGTGCACTCGACCAGCGGTTTTTCATCTCTTATCTGCTGGATGACTGGTCGGCGGCCTATGATCGTATTTACGGCAAAAATCCAAAGCTGAACCAGCGCACGCAAGATTTTGCAACAATGCTGGCAGATAAACTGCGTCATAGCACTGCTGATGAAGTGATTATTATGGGGCACAGCCTTGGCACAGTGCCGGCGATTGAAGCACTGGCGCAGGTCTGGCGCACCGAGCCTGAACTGATCCGCAAACAGCCGGTCTCGCTGTTGGCGGCAGGTTCTTGCCTGCTGATGATTGCGCTGCATCCGCGTGCTAAAAACCTGCGGGAAGATGTGCGGGTTTTGCTCAATGACAGCCCCGTTTTTTGGGCGGAGTTTCAGGCACTGACCGACATTATACATTTTTATAATTCTGAGCCTGCCCGTGCGTTAAAAATCCAAACGAACAATCCCCCGCTCATCACCCATATCCGGTTCAAGCATATTCATTCCCCCGCCCGCTACAAACAGGCAAAGGGTAATTTCTTCAAAATGCACTTACTGTTTATTTCAGGCAGCCAAAAGAAAAATGCTTATGATATCGGCATGTTTCTGCACGGCCCTTTCAGCCTGAAAGAACTATTGACGGATTGGCCTGATCAGCCTGCACCGGTTGAAAAGATCTGCATTAAAAAAGCCGCCTGAGTGGCGGCTTTTTATATCAATCGTCTGTTTTTGGCGGAACAACCGCAATTGTCAGCCATCGTGCTGTCAACGCCGGTTTAACCAGACCTTCAACCTCAAGTGTCACGTCGTAATGATTGACCACTCTGCCCGACGGACGGATATCAGCATCGGCAAGCTTGAAGCGGGCACGTACACGGGTTCCGGTTTTAACCGGTGACATAAACCGCACACTGTCAAATCCGTAATTAATACCCATTGTTGCGCCTTCAAGCATCGGCAAAGCTTCAAAAGCCAGTGTCGACAACAATGAAATCGTTAGAAATCCATGAGCAATAGTGCCGCCGAAAGGCGTTTCTTTAGCGGCACGCTCCGGATCAACATGAATAAACTGATGATCATCCGTTGCATCAGCAAACTGGTTGATCATGTCCTGTGTCACCACGCGCCATTGCGAGCAACCTATTTCCGTGCCGATTGCTGCACGCAGCTGATCCAGAGTGATTGCATCTTTCATGGCAGTAAACACCTTTATCAGTCTTGTTATCCACAACCTCAAAGATGCCGATAAAATGCAGCTATAGTATGAGGCTGGTGGTTTTTAAATTTCAGAGAATATCATTCTCTATCTGCTGCCAATCGCTATAAACTGCTTTGGCTCCCTTTTCCAAAAGCTTTTCTGCATGCCCGGCATAAGTATGTCCGCCACCGGTATAACCGATCGCAGTCATACCCGCTGCCACCGCCCCTTCAACGCCAAAAGGCGAATCTTCAAACACCACGCAGCGTGCCGGATCAGCACCAAATTTTTCAGCAGCAAACAAAAACAAATCCGGCGCAGGCTTACCGTTTTTGACCATGCTTGATGAATAAAGTGCGCCATCGAAAGCATCAATCAGGCCGGTTTTTTGCAAGCTGAAAGCAATACGCTCCGGTGAAGAGGATGAGGCCACACAGCGCTTGGCCGTCAGGCGTTGCAGCACACCGGCAATACCGGCAACAGGCTCCAGCAATTCGGCAAAAACTTTATGCGTTTCCGGCCAAAGTTCATCCTGTGCCGCATCCGGCAGATAATGCCCGGTCAGGTCACCGATCAGGCGGATAATATCTGCCTGTTTCATGCCAACTCCTTTGGCAACCGTGCCATCCGGAATAGGCATAGCATTACGGGCATAAACATTATGAAACGCCAATGCCGACAGCGGCTCGCTGTCAACCAACACACCATCGCAATCAAAGATCACGAGATCCCAGACTGGTTTTTTTACGCTATCCGGCACTCTGTATACTCCTGCTTCACTTTCCCGCTTTTATGCGGGTTTAAATTTTGCCGCAGTGTTGCGGACTTAGAAAGATTGTAATTCGAAACTATCTGCAATAATTGTTTATTATCAAGCGGGTCTTATCCCGAAAAACAATAAAGACGGAGTGGCTGACCATGGCAACCAATGTAGCACTGACCGGTTTAGCGCGTGACATGCAAGCACGGGCAGATACCGGCAAGCCTATTCGCATTGGTCTGATCGGCTGCGGTGAGATGGGCACGGATATTGTTACCCGTGTTGCCCATATGCCAGGCATTGAGATTGGTGCCATTTCTGAAACCAACCCGCAACGTGGCTTAAAAGCCTCGGAGATTGCTTATGGTGAACAAGGCCATGCCCGTGAAGTAAAATCCGGCTCTGAACTGAGCCTTGCGATAGAAGCACATAAAATTGCCGTCACGGATAATGCTGACCTCATACTCAATAATGAACTGATCGATGTGGTTATTGATGCAACCGGTATTCCTGCCGTTGGGGCAGAAATCGGCCTGCGTGCTATGGAGCACGGTAAGCACCTCGTAATGATGAATGTTGAAGCTGATGTGACAATCGGTGCTTATTTAAAAAGTGAAGCCGATCGCCTTGGTGTTACCTATTCACTGGGTGCCGGTGATGAGCCGTCAGCCTGTATGGAGCTGATCGAATTTGTATCAGCAATGGGGCACCCGATTGTTGCCGCCGGTAAAGGCAAAAACAATCCGCTCAATATTGATGCTATTCCTGATAATTATATGGAAGAAGCCCAGCGCCGGAACATGAATGTACGCCTGTTGGTAGAGTTTGTGGATGGTTCAAAAACCATGGTGGAAATGGCAGCGATTGCCAATGCCACCGGTCTGGTGCCGGACAAAGCCGGTATGCATGGCCCGGCTGCAACTCTGGATCAGCTGGCCTCAACGCTAATTCCTGAAAAAGACGGTGGTTTGCTGTCGCGTGTCGGTGTAGTTGATTATACCATCGGCAAAGGTGTGGCGCCGGGCGTATTTGTGGTTGCGGATATGTCTCATCCGCGGATTTCCGAGCGTATGGAAGACCTGAAAATGGGTAAAGGCCCCTATTTCACCTTCCACCGCCCCTATCATCTGACCTCATTAGAAGTACCGCTGACCTGTGCCCGCGTAGTGCTTTATGGCAAAGCCGACATGGTGCCTTTGGCAAAGCCAACCGCCGAAGTGGCAGCACTTGCCAAAAAAGATATGCAAGCCGGCGAGACGCTGGATGCGATTGGTGAATATTGCTACCGCGCATGGATCATGACAGCCGGAGAAGCACGCAGTGCCAAGGCTATTCCTTGCGGCATGCTAACAGGCGCCAAAGTGCTGAAGCCTATCAAAAAAGGCGCGCTGATCACCTATGATAATGTGGCGCTGCCTGCCGGTTCACGCCTTGCGGAGCTGCGTGCGCGCCAAGATAAATTAGTATATGGCAGCTGATTTTAATGGTTCAGAATCTCTTTCTCAAATTCTTGTTACAAGCATTTGTTTGCCCGCACTAAATTGGCCACTTACCTGTAGAGCCGGACGAAAACAGACATTAACTACTTAATAAATAACAATAAAAAAGGCGACACCAATGCCGCCTTTTTCTGTTCTCTTCTCAAAACACGCGATTAATCGAGCGCTTTGACGATATTTTCAACCATCTTCTTCGCATCAGCAAAAAGCATCATCGTGTTGTCACGGAAGAACAATTCATTCTCCACACCTGCATAGCCAGAGCCCATACCGCGCTTGATAAACAGCACCGTTCCGGCCTTATCCACGTCCAGAATAGGCATACCAAAGATCGGAGATTGCGGATCGGTTTTTGCAGCCGGATTAGTCACATCATTGGCACCGATTACAAAGGCCACATCAGCCTGCGAGAATTCAGAATTAATATCATCCAGCTCGAACACTTCATCATAGGGTACATTGGCTTCAGCCAGCAGCACATTCATATGGCCCGGCATACGCCCTGCTACCGGATGAATGGCATATTTAACCTCAACGCCCTCTGCTTTCAGCTTATCCGCCATTTCACGCAAAGCATGCTGCGCCTGTGCAACGGCCATACCGTAACCCGGCACGATAATAACCTTAGCAGCGTTTTTCATGATGAACGCCGCGTCATCTGCAGAGCCCTGCTTAACCGGACGCTGCTCCACTTCACCCGCAGCACCACCACCGGATGTGTCGCCACCAAAACCACCGAGAATAACCGAAATGAACGAGCGGTTCATGCCTTTACACATAATATAAGACAGGATAGCGCCGGAAGAACCAACCAGCGCACCGGTGATAATCAGCGCTAAGTTGCCGAGCGTAAAACCGATACCCGCCGCAGCCCAACCGGAATAGGAGTTGAGCATTGATACCACCACCGGCATATCCGCGCCACCGATCGGAATAATGATCAGCACACCAAACAGCAGCGACAGCACAACGATTGCCCAGAAAATTGCATAGCTTTCGGTCATAGCAAGCGCAATAACCAGCACCACAATCGCTATTGCCAGCGTTGCATTGATGATATGGCGCGATGGTAGCATGATCGGCCTGCCGGACATCCGCCCGTCGAGCTTCAGATAGGCAATGATTGAACCCGTAAATGTAATCGCACCAATCGCCACGCCGAAAGACATTTCAACCAAAGCCTGCGCATGAATTGACCCGACCTCGCCGATGCCAAAAGAATGCGGCGAATACAGTGCAGCAGCTGCAACCATCACCGCAGCAAGACCAACCAGCGAGTGGAAAAAAGCCACCAGCTGCGGCATCGCTGTCATAGCAATGCGCTTGGCAACAACAGCACCGATACCGCCACCAATCGCCAGACCCAGCACAATCAGCCCAAGACCGCCAAGTGACGGCTGTGCCAGCACCAGCGTGGTAACAATGGCAATCCCCATGCCGAGCATACCGTAGAAGTTACCCTGCCGGCTGGTTGTCGGATGGGATAGTCCGCGCAATGCCAGAATAAACAGCACGCCGGAAACAAGATAGAGAAAGGCCGCCAGATTAACGCTCATGATTCAGCCCTCACTTGTCTTTTTTCTTGTACATGGCAAGCATGCGCTGGGTTACCAGAAAGCCGCCAAATATATTTACACTTGCTAAAACCAGCGCAATAAATCCGAAACCGGTTGCCCAGCCGGAAAGCGACAGGCCAACAGCCAGCAAAGCACCGACAACGATCACCGAAGAGATCGCATTGGTTACCGCCATGAGCGGTGTGTGTAAGGCAGGCGTTACGGACCAGACCACGTAATAACCGACAAAAATCGCCAGCACGAAGATTGCGAGCTGAAACACAAAAGGATCAATCAAGCCGCCGCTCGCCACATGCACTGCCGTGCTGATACTGTCTGAGCCGGTCAGGCTTTCCGTGACCTGACGCAGGTTTTCAACCGCATTATCGAGGCCGTTCAGAGCCTGCTGCAAAGAATCCGTGCTCATGCGTCACCTCTTTTACTTTTCGCTTCAGCAGAAGCTTCAGCCGGCTTTTTAGCGGCCGTGTTCTTCGCGCCTGATTCTTGAGAACCAACTTTTTTAACCGCAGCTTTTTTTGCCGGCGGCTTTTTAACCGGAGCAGGTTTTTGCACCACCTCAACAGCGGAAAAAGCCGGATGCACAATCGCACCACCATGGGTAAGCAGCGTTGCTTTCACCAATTCATCATCAGGATTGATGGTGAGTTGCTTGCTGTCTTTATCAATTAATGTCTCGATAAACGCGAACAGGTTGCGCGCATAAAGCTGTGAGGCTGAAGCAGCAATACGACCGGCCATATTCATATGCCCGATAATTCTAACTCCATCTTTCTCAACAATCTGTCCGGCAACAGCGCCTTCCACATTGCCGCCGCGTTCAACCGCAAGGTCGACGAGAACTGATCCGGGCTTCATACTCGCTACCATTGCAGCGCTGACGAGACGTGGTGCCGCACGCCCCGGAATAAGCGCCGTGGTAATCACAATATCCTGCTTGGCAATGTGCTCTGCAACCAGTGCCGCTTGCTTGGCCTGATATTCTTTCGACATTTCCTTGGCATAACCACCAGCAGTTTCGGCCGCTTTAAACTCTTCATCTTCCACAGCCACAAATTTTGCGCCCAGAGATGCCACCTGCTCTTTGGCTGCAGGGCGCACATCTGTGGCGGTTACAACGGCCCCCAGACGGCGCGCTGTCGCAATCGCCTGCAAACCGGCAACACCTGCCCCCATAACAAAAACACGGGCTGCAGGCACCGTGCCGGCAGCAGTCATCATCATCGGCATAGCGCGGTCATATTCAGCAGTCGCATCAATCACCGCCTGATAACCGGCAAGATTGGCCTGAGAGGACAACACATCCATCACCTGCGCACGGGTAATGCGCGGCATAAATTCCATTGTAAAGGCACTGAGCCCTGCTTGCGCCATCGCTGCCACATCCTGCTCGTGACCATAGGGGTCAAGCATTGCAATCAGAACTGCGCTGGATTTGTAGTTTTTAAGCCCGGTTGCGGATGGGCGACGCAATTTGAGAATAATATCTGCGGTTTTAATATCTGCTGTTTTACCAATCACTGCTCCGGCATCTTTAAATGCCTGATCAGTAATGCGCGAGGCAAGACCTGCGCCGCTCTCAACAACAATCTGAAATCCGTAACTGATCAGTTTTTTCACGGTTTCCGGCGAGGCCGCCACCCGTGTTTCATTCGGATCGGTCTCAACGGGAATAAATATTACCTGAGACAAAACTACCCTCTCTTTCGATACCCAAAGATTTTGTGCAACCCGCGTGGATTTTTACAAAACACCAATAATCACAGGCTTGAAATGTGTTAACCGCATATATCCCACCCAGCCTTTTAACGGCCGCAGTAAATCACGGAACACTCAGGCTGCAACACATAATTATGCAAAATATCACTGAGATGATCGAAAAAATGCAAAATGATGCTGATCACGGCTGAAATAGCTATAAATACATAAAATTATACCGCCATAACGGCGGTATAAATCATAAAATCATCAATGCTGAAAAGCAGACCTGTTTTCAGGTCGAATCTTTAAACAGACCAAAGCCCGGCTTAACCGAGAAAAACTGCCGCAGCCATAATCAGCGCAAACAGAACAACGCCTGAGAACCAGCCTGCCACGAAGAAAGCAAACGCCATCGCTGCCATCAAAGCGCAAAGCACAATCGTGCCCCACTTCACCAGCCAGGTAAAACCCTGATACGTGCGCTCATGCTCCGGATAATCCATTTTCGCACCCAGTTCTGCCGGGCTGTGCTGAATTTCTGCCATTTGATCTCTCCCTCCCTCAAGATAAATCCCTGACGGATAATCTTTTTAATCTCGTGCAAAAGCTTAGCACAGAGATGCCCAATTGACACGGTTAGCCCCTGATTAGCAAGCATCCGTTATAAACAACTGTTGCGACAATCTGTTGCAACGGGCTTCTGCAACAGCTGTTGCAATGCATCCTGCAATCATTGCTATGCGCCAAGGCCGGTATATTTGGCCGTTGGCATAATTGTCAGCGGTATATTGCCAAGACGCGTATCCGCAAACATATTGCGCCGCTCATGGGGCTGGGATTTAAAAAACGGAAACCGCACCGCAACTGCGTCACGAATGGAGCTGACTGCCGCCGCACCAAGCCCGACCTGAATGCCATAGCCTTCATGATCACGTGGATCTGCCAGCATTTTAGAACCGAAAATCCGCTTATAAAACGCCATATGTTCAGGCTTAACCGCCGCCAGACAAAAATTGGCATCGAAATGCTCCGATGCCATCGCCGCGATTCGTAATGTAAGATAGGGAATTGCTGGAAACTCACTGAGATAGACCGGCTCGGCTGCAAAGCGGGTTGGGTCCACAAAACTCATATTATCATCCAGCATCGGGCCCAGAATATCCGGAAAAAGATTGGCACTCGTACCAATCCTGTGATCTGCCGTGATATGATGCACCCGCAATGTACTCACCAGCATGCCGTCAATATACATGCCGTAGACATAGGCTTGATGGTCGTGGTCAACCTCATCAATAATCGTGCCAAGCAGATTATCATCCATCACATTGCGTGTCATATAAGAGCGATAACGCAGCCTGCCGATCTCTTCCAGATCTTCGGCATGAATCACGCGGCGATATTCCACGCGATCAAGAAACTCCAGCATATGCCGGGCAAAGTTGGAAATGGCTGGTGCTTGCGCTACCGCTTGTGAGACCGTCATAAATTATCGCCCGCTGCCATAAATTCAGCACTAGAGATTTCACAATCAAACCGGACCAGCATAATGTCTGATCAACATGACACCCAATCAATCTATGATTATGATAATACAACCACTTGAATGATCCAGAGCATTCATTGCCAAATAGAGCGGTTTGATGAAACACTAAATCTTGTTCACCATTTCTCTGTATGCACAGTAAAAAGCAAGAGTCCTAGCGCCTCCAAAAGAAAATTTTTGTCAAATCTCATAGATATTTCTGATTTTGCAGCTATTCATACCGGCACAAATGTCAAACCGGTATAAACTAGCTCATCTATTACATTTACTTAAATCAGAGCATCATTATCTGTCGTGGTAATTTTGCTGGTTCCGGGCGTCACCGTTAATGAATGCAGCAATTGAGCACTAATCTCATCGGCGCTTAAAGGCTCTCCGAGCAAAAAGCCCTGAACCAGGTCTGCGCCACCGGTACTGCGGATCAGGTTCAATTGATCTTCAGTCTCGACACCTTCAATTGTCACCCCAAATCCGAGCTCGTGTGAAAGCTGGGTAACACCACGCAACAACATGAAAGCACGGCGATCTGTTACAATATCGCGGACAAACGAACGGTCGATTTTCACCTTGGTCAAAGGCAGCGTGTTCAGATAGCTGAGGCTTGAATAGCCGGTACCGAAATCATCCAACGCAATATTAATGCCGGAATTTTTAAGCTTCTGCAGCATTTCACATGTTTTAAGCCGATCACTGATAATCGCACTTTCTGTAACCTCAACTTCAAGCAGATAGGATGGCAGCTTCGCCTGCTGCAATGCATCAACCACCATCTCGATAATACCGGCATTTTTCAGATCTATGGCAGAGAGATTGACTGAAACGCCAATCCTGTGCCCCCACTGGCTGCAATCCTGGCAAGCGCGGCGCAGCATAAAACGGGTCAGCTCTGTCACAATGCCCATTTCTTCGGCAAGCGGAATATACTCAGCAGGCCCGATTGAACCAAGCTCCGGATGCTCCCACCGCGACAAAGCTTCAACAGACACAATCCGCATTGAATTCAGGCTAACAATCGGCTGATAGGCGACGGTCAGACTGCCTGCACTAATCGCCTCACGCAGATCGCTTTTCAGCTTTTGCCTGCTGCGATATTTGGTGTCCATTGCTTCAACAAATGCAACCCAGCGTTCATGCTCATTGCCTTTTGCTTCATACAGAGCAAGATCAGCCTTCACATGCAACTCGCGCAGATCAACACTCTTTGCAGTATCAAGTGCCACACCAGCGCTAATATCGAGATACATTTGTTGCGTGGATAATTCATAAACCCCACAAAGATAGCTAATGATCTCATTCATGATCGTGCTGAGACCGTTACAATCATCAATATCTTTAATGAACAGCACAAATTCATCGCCACCAAAGCGTGATGCAACAAAACGCTGCTTATCAAGACCGCCCAGCCGTTCAGCAAACTGGCGCAACAATTCATCACCGGCATGATGACCATAAGTGTCGTTCACGTGCTTGAAATGATTGAGATCAATCACCGCCAATGCCACTAGCACATCAGGTTCGCTATTCACGAGCAGCGAACGAACCATTGCCTCAAAATAAAACCGGTTTGGCAAACCTGTCAGGCCGTCATAACGCGCCATATGCTGGATTTGTGCTTCGGCCTCAATCCGCCCGGTCACATCATCAAAAATCAACACTGCACCTTCTTCGCGGCGCTGATTACACATCACTTCAATATAGCGGCTGCTACCAAACTGAAAAACATCACGCTGACGCCGGCCTTCAAGAAGGTCCTCAATACGCATCCGCACATTTTCAAGTTCGCTGCGCGGAAAAAGACCATGCTTGCTGCAATAGCGTAAAACAACATCAAAGGAGCGGTTGAGCAGACTGATATTCTGCGAAATATTAAGCATTTCGCGAACTTGCTTATTCACCACAGCGATCATAGATCGCCCGTCCAGCATCACCAGCCCCTGCGGCATATTGTTGAGCGCAGTATCAAAGCGGCTCACAACAGTGCTTAACCGGCGCTCATTCATCACCGCAGCAAACAGTGATTGCCGCAAGCCATTGGCCATTTGAATATTGCTGAGAAAATACGGCACCAGTAATACGCCGATTGTAACGTGGAAAATGCTGTTGACCATCACGAAGCCGACTAAAACCGGCACCAGCGCGCAGACCGACATCATCACAACAGCATTGCGTGAAGCATAATTGCGCCCGACGATAGAAACAACCGAGGCCAGCAAAACCGACAGGCTGGCAAGTTCTGCAAAAGGGTCAGCAATGACATAGGTGCTGTAAAAGCACAGCAAACCCAGCAGCAGACAAATCGCACAAGCGCCGATCAGATAATGCATCTCCCAGCGGTTGACCTTTTCATGGGTCAGGCGACTGAGATCAGCTTTATCAAACATATGCATATCATACATACGCAGGCTGGTTACCAAAGTGAACAAACCCGCAAACATCAAAAATGCATTGTCATTTATTTTGAAATAAATAACCAGACAAGCCAGTACATGGGCAGCAAGGCCGAACCATAAAGTCGCCCTGTTACCATAGAGCGCCCTGACAAATGACAGGCGAACATCTACCGGAATATTGGTCTTGAATAACCATGTCATTTGTTTCTACGCCCCCTCGCCGGGGAAGAATTGCAAAAATACTTTAAAAATATGTTTCATATTTCTTCAACTGTGAAGTTTTTTCATTTAAATCAACGCTATAAGTCGATAAATTACTTAGAAAAATAATATATACAAGAATAACTAATTTATTGGGTGTTTCTTAAATTCACTTACCAGAGACAAAGATATTAGCGGCAAACATTCATCCCTGCAAACTATGGCCGCCGTCAATGGTAATCGTGGTACCGGTCATATAGCCGCCGGCCTGTGAGGCGAGCAATAAAATTGCCCCTTCCAGATCACAATTCTCACCAAGGCGGCGCATCGGATTTTTGGCTTTAAGGTAACCTTGTGCAGGACCTTCCATCAAATCCTGATTAATGCCGGTCGGAAACCAGCCCGGTGCAATAGCATTGACCCGAATATTGTGATTCGCCCATTCCAGCGCCAAAGATCGTGTCATCTGGGTAAGCGCCGCTTTCGACATCGAATAAGCCACGGCGCCCTTTTGCGGAATAGTGCCAAGAATACTGGTGGTGTTAATAATCGAGCCAGAAATTTTTGCAGTAATCATACGCCTTGCAGCCTCTTGTGCGATATTGAACGACCCTACAACATTCACCGCAAAAACTTGCTCCAGCATTTCCGCTGTTGTTTTTAGCGCACTTGCTTTGCAGCCAATGCCCGCATTATTGAACACCACACTTACAGGGCCGAAATGTTGCTCTGCCTCATCAAAGGCCGCGCTAATTTCAGCAGTATTGGAAACATCTGCATGAAGATGAAGGATATTTGAGGGATCAACATAAAAATCCGGACAAGCAAGCATAGGATGCGTGCGCGCGATGGAAACCACCTTGGCACCATGCGCTGCCAATATATTCACCATATGATGTCCGAGACCGGAAGAACCGCCTGTAACAATGATAACCTTATTTGCGACGGAAAATACGTTCCGGTTTTCTACAGACATGAGCCCCCCATCAACAAAACGCCTAATTCTTACACCACATCCACCGACGTGAATTTCATTTCAAATCAACCCACTTTGCAGTAGATACATTCAAACATTGCAAAACCAGATAATTCAACATGATTTGACCCGGAAGTTTGGGTTTTCATCCCAAATACAAACAGTCATCACAATATAGATTACAACTAATCAACTCGCTGCTGCTGCGCAACCATAACAAGGCCGGTTTTATGACGCAAAATTCCCGTCCGCTTATTGCTGTAACCTCTGATATCCGCGATATCGACGGCAATAACTGGCATGCAACCCCCTCAGAATATATTACAGCCCTTGTTGAAGTGGCTGAGGTTACCCCAATTCTGATACCCAATATCCGCGATAAAATTGATTATGATGCGCTCTTTGCCGCGGTCAATGGCCTGTTGATAACCGGTTCGCGTTCCAATGTGCAGCCCGAACTTTATGACCAGCCGCGCACCGAACAACACGGTCCTTTCGATCCGGACCGCGATGCAACGACACTTCCTCTGATCCGTGAGGCCCTAAAACGCGGCATCCCTGTGCTCGGTATTTGCCGTGGATTGCAGGAAATAAATGTAGCGCTGGGCGGATCACTGGCCAATGATATTCAGGAGATTTCCGGCAGAAACGATCATCGTGCACCGGTATCTGATAAGCGTGATGAGCGCTATGCAATTTGCCATCCGCTGGATATCGTTGAAAACTCCTGCCTTGCCGGCATCCTGGAGAGTAACACAATTGACACCAATTCCGTGCATCGTCAGGCCATTGACCGGCTGTCAGACCAGCTGGTACCAGAGGCAATTGCTCAGGATGGTACGATTGAAGCGGTAACGCTCAAAGATGCACAGAGCTTTGCTCTGGCCGTTCAATGGCATCCGGAATATTGGGTGCGCTCTGATGCGCCATCGGCAAAAATCTTCCGCGCTTTCGGTGCGGCAGTGCGGGATCGTGCGTCTAAAATAAAATCTAACTAAATATAAAAGCCGCAGATTTATAAAACCTGCGGCTTTTATCGTAGTAAGTTCATGTCAAGCCACACTCAATGCGACTGGGTCGTCGATTGGCGAATATGCAGTTCAGGCTTGATCAGCGGCTGATCACTATGCATTTCAACGCCGTTCAACTGATCAAGAAGCGCGCGCGCAGCCTGTCGGCCAACCTCGCGCTGACCATTCCAGACAGTGGTCAATGCCGGTGTGGCAATGGCTGCCTCTTCAAGATCATCATATCCTGTCACAGAAATATCTTCACCCGGAACCAGTCCGGCACGGGCAATACCATTCATCAAGCCAATAGCCACCAGATCATTCCAGCACACAGCCGCGGTAGGCTTGTCTTTTAATGACAGAAATTGCGGCGCCACTTCAAAACCGCCCTGCTTGGTGCGCGGCCCCGGAATACGCCATTCAGGCTTAACCTGCAGGCCGGCTTTTTCCATTGCATTCACATAACCCTGATAGCGGTCGCGCCCTGTTGAGGTTTGATCCGTACCGCCGATCATCACAATACGGGTATGGCCGAGTGAAATCAGATGATTGGTCGCAAGGCTGATGCCATAGGTATCATCGCCGCGAAACACCGGCACATCCGCGCCTTCAACATTACGCGCAATCAGAACCACAGGCAGGCCATTACTCTCAGCCATTTGAATATCTTCCGCAGGCGTGCCGATGGCTGGCGACATAATCACCCCATCCGCACCGAGCTGCAGCAAAGTATCAACAAAAGTGCGCTGTTTTTCCAGCTGGTCATAATGATTGCTGAGAATGAAAGTCTGGCGCGAGCGATCGAGCTCGGTTTCAATAGAGCGCAGAATTTCCGCGAAAAACGGGTTCATAATATCATGAACAACCACGCCGATAATACCGGAACGCGATGTGCGAAGCGAAGCAGCACGACGATTATAAATATAACCAATTGCGCGCGCATGCTCCTTAATACGATCGCGGGTTTGATCCGCCACCAAAGGACTGTCACGCAGAGCCAGAGAGACTGTGGCCGTAGATACGCCCAGAGCATCAGCAATGGTCGAAAGTTTGATTTTCTGGGCCAATAGCGGACCGCCCCTTATTGAACAAACAAAGCTGCAGAAACCTGCGTAGATATAGCGGACGTGATATGCGTTGCATCGCAACTATATCGCGCAAGCTTAAGTTATCAAGAACTAGAATATCCTTTAACAAATAGCGAGCCGGATTTGAATATCTTATCAGGCAAATTGCTTATTCAAACAGATTAGCCGCGAAACAATCCAATCAGGTACGATTATTCGTTGTCATTGTCTTCTTGCGTATCACTATCAGTCTCGATTTTATAAGTCGGCTGGTCTGTAGAAGGGCTACGTAATGGCCTGCCAGATGCTGCAGCATTGAGATTATGCTCCATACGCGCCAGCAGTTTCAAAAGTAATTTACGTTCTTTTTTCTCAAAACCGCGCAGGCAGTCTTTCTCGGTCTTACGCACCAGTTTTTCGATAATACGAATGACATCATGGCCACGATCGGTTAAAAATACATGGGTCTGACGCTGGTCATTTGCTGAGGGCCGCTTGCTTACAAAGCCCTGCGCTTGCAGACGGCTAATGGTTTTTGTCACTGTTGGCGGGCGCACACCCAGCCGCTGCGCCAGAATACCCGGCGGCAAACCGTCTTCTTCTGCCAGTTTCAGCAGCACCGCATCCTGACCGGCATAGAGCCCGTGCTCCAGAAGCCGCGTTGCCAGAATTGTCCGCATCATGCGTGCACTCTGTTGTAACGGCTGCAGAATTGCGGTTTTTCCGGTTTTGCTCATATTTGATTTAACCTATCCGCCCATCATTACGCATAACCTAAACCATGCATTGCCGACTGACAAGAACAGCACTCCGGATCAGCGCATCAGAAAGTCGCAATAGGAATAGCCGCGGACATCAGGGTTCGCTATGATGAATTCCCACCTGCCGTCAATTTCAGAGGAGAAATATTTTGCCGGAGCTCAACCAGCACGCAAACCCCGCTTATTCTGACAAGTCCGTACAGAGCGAGGCGGCATTTGCTACTGATCCTATGCCGGAAACTATCCCTGACAATCTCATCGCAGTGCTGCCTTTGGGCGCCCACGAGCAGCACGGGCCGCATCTGCCGTTTGAAACCGATACGATTATTGCTGAAGGCATTGCAGCGCGGCTTGCTGAAAACCTGCCCCCTCATATCAATGCCCGCTTTCTGTCCACCGAGCCGGTGGGTTATTCCATTGAACATATGGATGTGGAAGGCACACGCACATTGGCGTTTTCAGAAGCCGTCAACCGCTGGATCGGCATTGGCGAAAATCTGTGTGCGGCCAATATCCGCAAGCTGGTGCTGCTCAACGCCCATGGCGGTAATTCGCCGCTTGCAACCATTGTTGCCACAGAGTTGCGTGCACGTCTTGGCATGCTGGTGGTTGCCACGCACTGGACACGCTTTGGTGTTCCTGAAGAGCTGATCAGCGCAGAGCAAAAACATCTGGATATTCATGCAGGCTATATCGAAACATCCGTGATGCTGGCTTTAGCACCTGAACAGGTCGATATGGAAAAGGCGCAAGACTTTCCCAATATGCAGCAGCAATTCATCAGTAATAATCAATATTTGCGTGCTTACGGCCCGCATGCATTCGGCTGGCTAATGAGCGATCTCAACAAAGACGGTGCAGCAGGCGATGCCTCGCGCGCCAATGCTGCGGATGGTGAAAAAATCATCGCCCATGCGGTCGAAGGTCTGAGCGGGCTGATGGAAGATATTCACCGCTTTGATATGTCGGTTTTTGGAGACCATCAAACATATTAAAGTCAGGCTTGCTTGCAATGACTGGCTCTGTCTATTGGTTTGTACGCATTTATTTTGCTGTCTTTACACAATAAACCTACGCCAACTTACGCCCGCTTGAGTCAAGTTGGTGTAAGTTGATTGTGTAAAGCGCCCGCCTGCCCTATAGAAATACAACTTTGCATTTCCTATATGCCGTTCTAGAGCAGTTTTAGGAAAAGTGGGAACCGGTTTTCCGTTCGACACTGCGTTTAAACAAATAGATAGAGCGGTTTTTCTGCTTCAAAGAAAAGTAAAAACGCTCTAGTGAGCACATGGGTCGAACAGCATATTCTTGCCCAGTAGCGATACGTTTTTTGATAATGAAGAGGCACTCTCATGAGCGATAGCCCTGCAACAACTGATCAGGTTACGACTGCCGCAACCGAACTCCCGAAAATTCCGGTCACCGTGCTGACAGGTTATCTCGGTGCTGGCAAAACTACGCTTCTCAACCGTATTCTGAGTGAAAATCATGGCAAACGCTATGCCGTTATCGTCAATGAATTTGGTGAAATCGGTATTGATAATGATCTGATTGTTGAATCAGATGAAGAAATTTATGAAATGAACAATGGCTGCATCTGCTGCACCGTGCGTGGCGATTTGATCCGCGTGGTTGAAGGCCTGATGCGCCGTCCCGGACGTTTCGATGCGATTATCGTCGAAACCACAGGCCTTGCTGATCCCGTGCCGGTTGCACAGACATTCTTCATGGATGATGATGTGCGCTCTAAAACCCAGCTTGATGCAGTGATTGCGCTGGTTGATGCCAAACATCTGCCACTGCGCCTCAAAGACAGTCAGGAAGCCGAAGACCAGATCGCTTTTGCCGATGTAGTGCTTCTGAACAAGACTGATCTGGTTAATGCGCAGGAATTGGCCAATGTTGAAGCGACAATCCGCGCTATCAACCCGCATGCCATTATCCACCGTACCCAGCGCGCAGAGATTGATCTTGCCAAAGTGCTGGATCGCGGTGCATTCGATCTGAAACGCGCGCTTGATAATGATCCGCAGTTTCTGGATCACGACCATCCGGATCATGTTTGCGGTCCTGATTGCGATCATGATCATGAACACCATCACCACGGACATGAACACGGGCACGATCATCACCATCATGAACATGACCATACTTGCGGCCCTGATTGTGACCATGATCATCACAGCCATGCAGCAGCAATTCATGATGTTACGGTGATGTCAGTGTCGCTGCGCACGGGTGAACTGGATTCAGCCAAATTCTTCCCGTGGATTCAGAATGTAACGCAGGTTCAAGGGCCCGATATTCTGCGCCTTAAAGGCATTATCGCCTTTGCCGATGATGATGACCGTTATGTTGTACAAGGTGTGCATATGATTATTGAGGGCGATCATCAGCGTCCTTGGAAGCCAGAAGAAAAGCGCGAAAGCCGCTTGGTATTCATTGGTCGCAACCTTAATGAGCAAGCGCTGCGCTCCGGCTTTGAAAAGTGTAAGTAACGATGCCGACGATTGCCCCTATTGACCTTGGAAGTCACTGCCTGAAAGCCGGCTTCCTTGATGAAAAAGCTTATTATGCGCTGGCCGACGGCACATTACACTGGCTGGACGATGCACATAAAACCGTCACGATACATGATGGCCTGTTGTGCATGGCGATGACCGCCGACAATAAAGCCCTGATTTCGGGTGGTGAAGACGGACGCGTATGCCGCACAGACAGCAGCGGCAATGTGCAGGAACTGGCGCTCTTGCCGCGCAAATGGATCACGGCAGTGGCCAGCGGCCCCAATAATGTGGTCGGATATGCATCGGGCCGCACCGCATGGGTGCGTGAACATAACGGCAAGACCTCAGAATTTGCCCATGAACGCAGCGCTGAGGGTCTGGCTTTTGCCCCTAAAGGCATGCGCCTTGCAGTTGCCCGCTATAATGGCGCAACCCTGCACTGGGCAGGCACGGCAGGCAAACCGGTTGATCTGGAGTGGAAAGGTGCCCATACCGGCGCAATCTTTTCACCGGATGGTCGCTTTCTGATTACCACGATGCAGGAAAATGCTTTGCATGGCTGGCGGCTGGAAGATAACCGCAATATGCGCATGACCGGCTATCCGGCCAAGGTTAAAGACTGGTCATGGAGCCCTAAGGGCAAATGGCTGGCAACATCGGGGGCACCCGCAGCCATCATCTGGCCATTTGCCGGCAAAGACGGCCCGATGGGCAAGGCACCGCTGGAGCTTGGCCTGCGTGGCGACACCATGGTTACCTCTGTCGCCTGTCATCCGGTTGAAGATATTGTGGCGGTTGGGTATCAGGATGGCATGGTGCTGCTATGCCGTTTTGCTGACCAGAAAGAAGTTCTGCTGCGCCGCCCCGGCAAAGGTGCGATCAGCTCAATGGGCTGGGACAAATCCGGTGAACGCCTTGCTTATGGTGCTGAAACCGGCGATTGCGGCCTGATCAATATTAAATGGTAATTATGAGCCAGCTTTCATCACACAATATAAAAGGCGGCTTTGATGCCGCCTTTTATGCTTCACAATTATTTATTGAGATTGCTCAATAATCTGCTCTCCTAACGTCTGCGGCTCCTGCGCATCCGGCAGCGGCTGGGCTTGTTCAGCACGGCCTGCACCCTTGCCGTTCACAGCCTGTGACAATGCGGGTGAACCATCAGGCCCCTGCCCCGACAACCAAGCTGTCACCAGTGAAACATCGTGCACACCGATCATATGACCGGCCTTCACCACGCGCGCGTCAACTTTAGCGCCGCTGGTGCGTAAAAGACCTGAGAGCGCCGGTGCAAACGGCGCATACATCTTGTCATCACTGCCGGTCACTACCAGCACTTTGGTTTTTGTAAGATTAGCCACGGGCGTCTGATCCAACACCGGCATCGAGCGCATCAGCACGGCCTTTTTAACCAAATCAGGATGCAAAACCATTGTGGCAGCCAGCAGGTTAGCACCATTGGAATAGCCGACAAAGGTCGTTCGGCTCAGATCAATCTGATCATCTTCAGATAATTTGGTTAGAAACCGTACAAAAGCATCAGCTTCGGCCCGCACATCATTCTGGTCGAATTTTACCGGCGTTATGCGCGCATACCAGCGCGTACGACCTTCCTGTAACACACGCCCGCGAATGCCGAGTAAAGTCGCTCGCGGCCATACTTTTTGGGCAAACGGCACCAGACTTGCCTCATCACCGCCGGAGCCGTGCATCAGAACGATCGTTTCACCGCTGCTATTTTCCGGTTTACTGAAGTGATAGATAAATTGCTTGCTACGGATAATCGCGTCTTTAACAACCTTGTCCATATCTTTATCCATGTCGCGCGTTTTTTTAGCAGCCACAGCTTTCGGATTAAGCATAGTCACCCCTTTGCCAAGAGCCGGCGCCATCGGTGCCTGCTTTTTGATAAAGGCAGCTTTACCGCCCGCATTATCTGGTTGCGCATTAACTGAGGTTTCGACAGCCACCGGCATGTCTTGTGCACCGGCAATGAACGGCACAAAAGCGACCAATACGCCAGCCCCAAAGGCCGAAACGAAGCAAGATAAGATTTTGTTTACCATGTTATAAATTTTGCCGGAAAAACATTAATAAAGCCTGACAAGCTGTCATATTACAGCGCCACGGACGCTGTAATTAAAAACAGGCACGAATAAACATATCGTGACACTTCCCCGTGCCCGACATAATGAGGATAACACCTCTGACCATTCGATGAGTTATGTAATCGCAAAACAGGGCAAAAACATGCCCTTTGCAACAATTCACGTGAATCATTAGCGATGTCTCAGACATCTCACCTCTTCCACCGGCGAGAAATTAATGCAAAACAATAATCTATCACGTCAATAAACAGCCCCGGAATCTCATGGCCCAACACCCAGTCACAGTCTTATTGACCATATTCGCGCAGGCCGCATTCAGCATTCTGATCGTTGGCATCACGATATGGGGCAGTTTCGCCCTCTATTACCAGCTGTCTGCCTATCGCACGCTGAACTTGATCGTCGCCGGCATATGGATTGGTCTGGCTATAGCTGCCCTATGCTCAATCTGGTTGTCAGATTTGCATCAGCACCGCAAAATGCTGGTTTTGTTGTTCGGCATGATATTTGCGTTGTTGTTGCTGTGGTGGCACAGCATTGCCCCTTCACTCACCCGCGACTGGGCGCCGGAAGTAGCACAAACGGTTACCGCAGATCTTGGCACCAATCCTGATAGTGTGCGCCTCAATCATATCCGTGATTTTGACTGGCACACCGAAGAAGATTTTATCGTCAATTGGAAAGCCGCTGATTATGATCTGACGCAAATCCAAGGCGTTGACCTGATTTTATCTTACTGGGCAGGGCAAGCTATTGCCCATACATTGGTAAGCTTTGGTTTTGAAGATGGCCGCCATGTAGTCTTCTCGGCAGAGATTCGTAAAAAACGTTATCAGGGATTTTCTGAAATCGGTGGTTTTTTCAAACAATTTGAACTGGCAATGATTGCAGCTGAAGAGAGTGATATTGTTTTTCTGCGTACCAATGTGCGAGGTGAACGAGTATTTCGTTATCCGGTTAAAATCGACCGGCAAAAAGCACGTGAGCTGTTTTTACTCTATGCAGATAAAGCCAATCACCTGAGTGTTGAGCCTGCATTTTACAATACGATTACCGCCAATTGCACCACGGTTGTCTTTGATATGGCAAAAGTTCTCGATCCGCTGATCTTATTCGATTACCGCATTTTACTATCAGGCTATCTGCCTGAATATATGTTTGATAACGGGCTGATCCTGACAGATGCTCCAAGCAGTGAAGCAATGCGCAGCAAGGCCGGTATTAATCGCCTCGCCGAAGGGCCAAGGGCGGGTTATTCGCAGCGTATTCGCCCTGAAACTTTGAAATAAAACAGATAATCCGGTGCTGCCTGTTTAAATACAGCACCGGAAATTATTTTAGTCGAGAGCAGCCGTTACAATAACTTCTACTTTATAATCAGACGTTGCCAGATGTGCCGAGCCGGTTGCACGTGCCGGTGTGTTTGCAGGATCAACCCACACATCCCACACCGCGTTCATTTCAGCAAAATCCTTCATATCATCCAGCCAGATAATGGTCTGAAGGATTTTAGACTTGTCAGTACCAGCCAGTGCCAGCAGACGGTCAACCTCAGCCAAAGCAGCCTTTGTCTGTTCGGTGACGCTCTTGCCCGGCTCACCAACCTGACCAGCCAGATAAACAGTATTACCATGAACGACCGCACCGCTCATACGCGGGCCCTGTTCCAGACGCTTAACAGCCATAGTTTTTTCCTCTCATTAAAAATCAACATGCGCTTTATAACGCTCAAACCGCTGCAAGACTATTTGCGTTATGCTATAATATGGAAAATTGCTGATATTTTTTATATTTGAAGTCTCTCTGCCCATTTCATACCCTGCATAAAGGCAGTGTTTTATATTGCAACGTCAGAAACCTGACGATGAAACCGGAATATAGCGCAGCATTCTTGACTCAAAACCGGCCTGCATCTATAAGCCGCCTCACGTTCAGGCGTCACGAATGGTCTTTTTAAGGCCGCGCCAGAACCAGCTCCTGTTAAAAAACAGATTTAAGAAGGGCCGCACACCGCGGTATTAAACAAATGAAGCGCACATACCAGCCATCTAAACTCGTCCGCAAGCGTCGTCACGGTTTCCGTACACGCATGGCAACGCCAGGCGGTCGTAAAGTTATTGCAGCCCGCCGTGCACGCGGTCGTGGCAAGCTTTCTGCATAATGATGCTCCGCGTAAGGTGACGCGGTGACTCAAAAAGCAAAACAGCAAATCAAAACACTCCGCCTTCGTAAGAGAGCGGAGTTTTTGGCTGTTCGTAATGGTGAAAAACGCCGTGGCAAATATTTCCTGATGGAAGTCAAAACCCGCGACGAAGCCACCAGCAAACAGGCAAAAACCGGCGATAGTCCGCGTGTTGGCTTTACGGTTACCAAGAAAAACGGCAATGCAGTGATCCGCAACCGGATCAGACGTCGCCTGAAAGCAGCAGCTTCACTCAATGAAGCGCATATGGCACCACAAACAGATTATGTCATTGTTGGCCGCAAAGAGGCATTGAACGCCCCTTTTACCGCACTGACCAAAGAGCTCTCAAGACGGTTAAAATAACCGCTCTTTTAAAATAGGCTTGAATTATACCTTCTCAACGTTCGCTTTTCCGGAACGGAAGGATTATAAGGCAGGCACTTAACTCTGACAGGTACGGGGCATATTTTTGCACAGGGCTCTGTCAGCCAGCATATTACAGCAAGGTAGCGCAGTGATAGACCTCTGCGCCACCCGTAATGAACTGACAGGAACCAGGACCCGTCAATGGAAAAAAATCGTAACTTCTTTCTCACCATTGGCCTGTCAATTCTGATTCTCACGCTCTGGCAGGTGTTCTATATGGGCCCGAAGACTGAGGCTCAGAGAGAACAGGCCCGTATTGAGGCTCTTAATCAGGCAGCGCAAAGCCCTGCCGCCTCCGGCGATGCCAATGCGAATATTCCGCAAGGCGGCGCTCAGTCGCCACAGGCAGGTATTCCGGGACAAACCACTGAAGCACCGGTTACTCAGCCGCTGACCCGCCAGGTCGCGCTGACACAGGGCAAGCGCATTACGATTGATACGCCACGCGTCAGCGGTTCAATCAATACCACCGGCGCACGTCTTGATGATCTGCTGCTCAAGGATTATCGTGAAACGATTGATCCTAAATCGGCTGAAATTGAACTCCTTGCCCCTTCAGCAATGAAGCAGGGCTATTTTGCTGAAGTCGGCTTTGCCGGCAATGAGGCAATCGGCACGGTACCTGGCCCGACAACCGAGTGGAATATTGAAGGCAATGACAAGCTGACACCTTCAACACCGGTTGTGCTGACCTATGCCAACGAAAAAGGCATTCAGTTTAAGCGTCAGATTTCGATTGATGAGAACTATATGTTCGCAATCGAAGACACGATCACCAACCCGACAACTGCTGCTGTTTCTTTAAGTTCTTATGGTCGTGTCACGCGCTTTGAAAAGCCGGAACATGCCAGCGGCACCTATGTGCTGCATGAAGGTTTGATCGGCGTTATCGGTGATCAGGGTCTTCAGGAAGTAACCTATTCCAAGATTGAAGACAAAAAGAGCTTGCCGCTGGCCAAAGCCACAGGCGGCTGGTTGGGCATTACCGATAAATATTGGGCTGCCACACTGATTCCATCGCAGAACGAAGCTTTTGAGGCCCGTTTCTCGTATTTCACTGATGGCCGCGCACGCTATCAGGCAGACTTCCTCAGCGCGCCGGTAACCATTGCTGCCGGTCAGAATGCCGTGATCAAAAATCACGTTTTCGCCGGTGCTAAAGAAGTCGCTAAAATCAATGCCTATGAAGAAAGTCTCGGCATCAAGCAATTCGAACTGCTGATTGACTGGGGTTGGTTCTACTTCATCACCAAGCCGATGTTCTATCTCATCGACTGGATTTATAAATTCTCCGGCAATTTCGGTGTTGCCATTCTGGTGGTCACGGTTCTGCTGAAAGCCTTGTTCTTCCCGCTGGCAAGCAAATCCTACCGCTCCATGGCGCGTATGAAAATGATGCAGCCTGCTATGCTGGAAATCCGTGAGAAATTTGCGGATGACAAAGTTAAGCAGCAGCAGGAAATGATGCAGCTCTATAAGCGTGAGAAGATCAACCCGCTGGCTGGTTGCTGGCCGGTGCTGGTGCAGATTCCTGTCTTCTTCGCGCTCTATAAGGTTCTCTATGTCACCATCGAAATGCGCCATGCGCCATTCTTTGGCTGGATTCATGACCTTGCGGCACCAGATCCAACATCACTGTTCAACCTGTTTGGCCTGATGCCTTGGTCAGTTCCTGCCTTCCTGATGGTTGGTGTATGGCCGCTGATTATGGGTATCACCATGTTCTTGCAGATGCGCATGAACCCGACGCCTCCGGATCCGACACAGGCCGCAATCTTTACATGGATGCCGATCATTTTCACATTCATGCTGGCAGCCTTCCCGGCCGGTCTCGTTATCTACTGGGCATGGAACAATACATTGTCCATTCTCCAGCAGGGCATGATCATGAAAAGTCAGGGTGCCAAGATTGAACTGTTTGACAATCTGAAGGGGCTTTTCAAAAAGAAAGAACCCGCAGCACCTGCCAAACCGGTCACGCCTGCTAAAACAGACAAGACTGCAAAGAAATAATCTTTGAAGAAGCCCCCTTAATCGGGGGCTTTTTTATAACTGTCATCAGCCCATATATTTGTCGTGATCACCACGTATAAGCATAAAGCAGCAATAAAAACGGTACAGACGGTTGACAAAAGCTGCTGAAAGCACAATGCCATACGTTGCGCGATAAGTAATAATGCGCCATGCCTCTAATGGCACAGATACGAGATACAGGATAAATTGAGTGACCGAAGCAGAATTGGCCGTCGCAAAAGAAGCAGAAAAACATGCAGCACTTGTTGCAGAGGGTAAGGCTCTCTTCAATAAGCGGTGGATTTTTATCCGCGGCGTACCATCCATGAAGTTTTTGCCGCCGGAAGGTCCGGCCGAAATTGCTTTTGCCGGTCGCTCCAATGTTGGTAAATCCTCACTGATCAATGCGATTGTCGGCCAGAATGGCTTGGCGCGCACATCCAACACCCCGGGCCGTACGCAGGAACTCAACTATTTTGTGCCGGATGGCTATTCCGGTGAAAATGGTGACCTGCCGCCTTTGGCACTTGTGGATATGCCGGGCTATGGTTTTGCCGAAGCGCCTAAATCCATGGTTGATGCATGGACTAGACTGGTTTTTGATTATTTGCGTGGCCGCACCACCTTGAAGCGCGTTTATGTGCTGATTGATGCCCGCCATGGCATCAAAAAGAATGATGCGGATGTGCTTGATCTTCTCGATAAAGCTGCCGTTTCCTATCAAATCATTCTGACCAAAATCGACAAGATCAAAGAAGCAGGTATACCGCGCCTGATGGAAGAAACACAGAAGGCGATTGCGCGACGTCCGGCTGCTTTCCCTAAAATTTTGGCTACATCATCAGAAAAAGCGATCGGCTTTGATGATGTGCGCGCGGCAATTGCACTGCGTACCAAAGAATAGAGATTGCCGCTGTGCAATCTCCCTATATCTGACAATCACATCACATAACCCTTCATGCCGTGGAGTGCTCCATGACCGCGACAAGCCCTGAAATTCAAGCACAGCTTCTTTCCGCCGCACTGCCATTCATGCAGCGCTATGAAAATAAGACTGTGGTCGTCAAATATGGCGGTCACGCCATGGGTGATGCAGCACTGGGCAAAGCGTTTGCCCGTGATATCGCCCTGCTCAAACAATCCGGCATCAATCCGATTGTTGTTCATGGCGGAGGTCCGCAAATTGCAGCAATGCTGAACAAGCTCGGCATTGAATCCCGTTTTGAAGGCGGGTTACGGGTGACTGATCAGAAAACGGTTGAAGTGGTTGAAATGGTTTTGGCCGGTTCAATCAACAAGGAAATTGTCGCCCTCATCAATGCTGAAGGTGAATGGGCAATCGGCCTGTGCGGTAAAGACGGCAATATGGTTTTCGCTGAAAAAGCGCATAAAACCTATCGCGATCCTGATTCCAATATTGAGCGTGTGCTTGAGCTTGGCTTTGTCGGTGAGCCGGTTGAAGTTGACCGCACATTGCTGGACCTGCTGGCCCGCTCTGAAGTGATTCCGGTGATTGCACCAGTTGCTCCGGGTCGTGATGGCCATACTTATAATATCAATGCCGATACTTTTGCCGGCGCTATTGCCGGTGCGCTCGCAGCAACACGTCTGTTATTCTTAACCGATGTGCCGGGCGTATTGGATAAAGACAAAAAACTGATCAAGGAATTATCGGTTGCTGATGCATTGGCGCTGATAGCTGACGGTACTATTTCAGGCGGTATGATTCCTAAAGTGGAAACCTGTATTGAGGCGATCCGCCGTGGCGTAGAAGGCGTGGTTATCCTCAACGGTAAAACCCCGCATTCGGTACTGCTGGAATTGTTTACCGAGCTTGGTGCCGGCACGTTAATCGTGCCATAAACAGAACAAGTACGCTAATCGCGCCAAACAAAAAGCCCGCAATCACCATTGCGGGCTTTTTTGTACCTACTGCCACAGGAGTAGAAACAGAATACCGGTGACAATCAACAGGCAACCGGAAACTTCCATACGGTTGATGCGCTCTTTAAAAATAAACACAGATGATATGAAGGTGAAGACCAACTCTATCTGCCCCAGAGCACGCACATAGGCCACCTGCTGCAATGCCATGGCCGTGAACCAACCTGCCGAGCCCAGCACGCTGGACAGCCCCACCAACGATGATGAGCGCCAGGATTTCAGCACCAGCACAATCTCGCTCTTATCTTTAATCAGCATCCATACCAGCATGAAAATAGTCTGGAATGTGGTGACACAAGCTAATGTTACGGCGGCTTGCATGATCGGGCTCGGCCCTTCCAGCGACAAAGACGCTGAACGATAAGCCACCGCTGAAATCCCGAATACCCCGCCAGATGCAATACCGATTAATGCGGTACGGCTAACAAGCGCTTTAAACAAATTGCCCCATGATAGCAGCATACGGGCAACCGATATCAGCATCACGCCGATTACACCGACAATAATGGCGAGGATTGAACCAGTCGTTAGCCGCTCGCCAAGCAACATCAATGCAAAAATCGAGGCCTGTACCGGTTCGGTTTTCGAATAAGCGGTGCCAACGGCGAAATTGCGCTGCGTGAAGAGATAGACCAGCATAATTGTTGCGAAAATTTGCGCCAGCCCACCGACAACACTCCAGAAAGCGAATGTAAAATTGAGCTGCGGAAACGCAAATCCCACCACATAATGCAGCACCACCACATAGAGAATAGCCACCGGAAAGCCGTAACCAAACCGAACAAAACTGGCACCGCGCGTACCGATCTTGCCCTGCAGCTTTTTTTGCAAAGTGGTTCGTACATTCTGCATAAAGGCAGCGGCAATGGTAATCGGTATCCAGAGTTCCATGATAAATGCGATGCTTTTCTGTTTTGTGATATATCTTCTGCGTTTAGCTTGTTAACCACTCTGCATTTAAATACAAGCCACGCAGCTTGAACGACAAAGCATCCATTGCACTCAACAGGCTATGCGCGCAGCAAATAAAGGCTGAACTTTGCAAAGCTTCATGGCATAAGTGATCCATGACAAATTTACCTGATCCGCACCACTTCGCCCATGTCACAGACTGGGTGTTCGATATGGACAATACGCTTTATCCGCATGATACCAATTTGTTTTCCCAAATTGATGTGCGTATGACTGCCTATGTCTCAGAATTGTTAAAACTGCCCCGCGATGAAGCACGGGTCATTCAAAAACAATTTTATCAGGAATATGGCACCACGCTGAAAGGCCTGATGGAGTGCCACAAAATCGACCCTGACGACTTTTTAGCTAAAGTCCATGACATTGATTATACATGGCTGAAGCCTGATCCGATGCTGGGTGAAGCCATTGCCCGCCTGCCCGGCCGTAAATTTATTTACACCAATGGCGACCGTAAACATGCGGAAAATGCAGCTCTTCAGCTCGGCATTCTTGATGAATTTGACGATATTTTTGATATTGTTGCCGCAGGTCTGGTACCCAAGCCTGAACGCGCGCCTTATGAGCAGTTTTACAAGCAATGCGGCATCGACCCGACCAAAGCGGCTATGTTCGAAGATCTGGCACGCAATCTTATCGTACCTAAAGCCACAGGAATGCGCACAATTCTGATTGTGCCTAATAATTTCGAGCCGGATTTCAGTGAAATCTGGGAAAGCGATCCGGCCTTTACCGATAGTGTGGATTTTGTCACCGATAATCTCACAGAATTCCTGACAGCCCTGCATGCAAGTTTGCATACAGGCACTGCCTGATCAAAAAAGCCGCCGCGGCATCACATGCAACGGCGGCTTTTGAATATGTTACGGTCTTATCACCCATTTGGGCGCAATCTTCTGATTACAGCCCGTAGTGCTCTTTCACTACATTCCATGCTTCTTCAGCCGTATCCACATAATGGAACAGCTTCAGATCTTCCGGTGAAATAGTGCCCTGATCTGCCAGATATGGAATATTGATCGCCTTTGTCCAAAACTCTTTACCAAACAGCACCAGCGGCACCCGCTCCATACGATCTGTTTGCATCAAGGTCAGTGTTTCAAACAATTCATCCATTGTTCCAAAGCCACCGGGAAACACAGCGAATGCTTTGGCACGAAACAGAAAATGCATCTTTCGCAACGCGAAATAGTGGAAGTTGAAGCATAGTTCCGGTGTTACATACGGATTGGGCGCCTGCTCATGCGGCAGCACAATATTGAGACCGATAGACGGCGCGCCAATATCAGCAGCCCCGCGGTTGCCCGCTTCCATCACACCAGGACCGCCACCGGTAACAATAACAAATTCACGATAATAGGTACTGGCTGAATATTCCGAGCAGCGACGGGCAAATTCACGCGCTTCTTCATAATAGATCGAATTGGCTTCAAGGTTCTTTTTCTGAACCTCGTTTTTTGCAGCCCAGGCCTCGCCGCCGGGCTCCGGAATGCGCGCACCGCCAAACAGCACAACAGTCGATTTAATACCGCGCTCTTCCATAATCATTTCCGGCTTCAGCAATTCAAGCTGTAAACGGATCGGACGTAACTCGCGCTTGGTCATAAATTCCGCATCGCTGAATGCCAGCCTGTAAGCCGGTGCACGGGTCTGCGGTGTATCCGGCACCACGGCCGCGCGTTTTACGGTTTCGCCGGAATTGGTAAAAGGTGTCCAGCCGTCTTTCTCAAGCGGATTCATATATATTTGTCCTGTTCTCGTAGAACCACAACTTCATGGATTGCTAAATCCTGCATGCCGTGAAAGCATTGGTTCGTTATTCGCTTAATTGAGGCATATAGTGCAAAAGCGGCAATGCCAAGATTGACGCGCTTCTAAGCATAGCCTAATCATTTGCCGAAAATATTTCTCAATCTGAATAATTCGCCGTAATTCTCGTCCAAATGACGAAATGAATGTGGATTTATATTCATTTCAACTCCTCAGGAGCCATAATATGACTAAGCCTGATCTGTCAGCTCTCGAAAAAATTATCACGAAAGCTTTTGATGAGCGTGACACTGTATCGGTATCAACCAGCGGTGAAATCCGTGATGCTGTTGCACAATCTCTGTTGCTGCTGGATCAGGGTAAAGCACGCGTTGCCGAAAAGCAGGCGGATGGCCAGTGGCAGGTTAATCAATGGCTGAAGAAAGCCGTGTTGCTGTCGTTCCGTCTGAACCCGATGGAAATCATCAAAGGCGGCCCGGGGCAGTCTGTCTGGTGGGATAAAGTACCGTCCAAATTTGACGGCTGGACTGCTGATGAGTTTACTGAAGCCGGATTCCGCGCAGTGCCAAACTGCGTCATACGCCATTCAGCCTATATCGCGCCAAGCGCGGTGCTGATGCCGTCTTTTGTTAATCTCGGCGCTTATGTCGGCGAAGGCACCATGGTTGACACATGGGCAACTGTCGGCTCCTGTGCACAGATCGGCAAGAATGTGCATCTGTCAGGCGGAGTTGGCATTGGCGGCGTGCTAGAGCCATTGCAGGCTGAGCCAACGATTATTGAAGATAACTGCTTTATTGGCGCACGTTCAGAAGTGGTTGAAGGCTGCATTATCCGCGAAGGTGCAGTACTAGGCATGGGCGTTTATATCGGCAAATCCACCAAGATCGTCGATCGTGCAACCGGCGAAATTTTTTATGGTGAAGTACCACCCTATTCGGTCGTGGTTGCCGGTACGATGCCGGGCAAACCTTTCCCGAATGGTGAAATGGGGCCGAGCCTGTATTGCGCAGTGATTGTAAAACGCGTGGATGAGAAAACCCGCTCGAAAACCTCAATCAATGAATTGCTACGCGATTAATATTAAAGTTGTTACGAGAATATGAAAAACGGCGGGTCTGAGATCCGCCGTTTTTTGTAGTTCATTTTTGTAGCGCCGGTTTTAGCGGTTTGAACCTGCAGGTGCAGGTGCAAAACCATCAGCATCGACAATGATCTTAACTGGAGCAGAGCTTGTTACAGGTGTCTTGTCACCGGAATACAGATCATCAGGTGTGCCTACATTTGGGTTTTCAGCAAGAGCAACACCGGCAGAAAATGCAAGGGCAGCAACAGTCAAAACAATCTTTTTCATTTTAAATTTCCTTTGTTGTTTTTATCAACGTAGTTGGAACAGTCTTGGGAGATGTGTTGTTCCGATAACAACTAAATAGGAAACAATGAGCACTTCTTCAACTCACATAAATTTTATAACTCATACCGGATTAAGTCATAATTTAAGACAATAAATATGTGCACGAACTTAAAATACAATAATTTCAATGAGTTAGTATTTTGAATTGTGGTTTAATTTAAACAACACCCCTCCATTGTTCTCAATTGCCAGACAATCTGTACACTTTTACAGTTCTTAAATGATGAACAGTGGCGTATTTTCACGTAAATATTACCGATTACGCATATATAGCAGATGCCACGTGAACACATTGCCGTGAGAACCTTGGTCAAACAGCATAAATTCTGGATGCACAGCCAAACGGCTTCTGCTAAACCTTGACTATGATGAGTACATTTGACCCCGCAGAAAACCTCGCCGCTCTGATCCGCTGCCCGTCCGTTACACCGGCAGAAGGCGGAGCACTGACCGTAATTCAGGATATGCTGACCCCGATGGGTTTCAGCATCGACCGTCCTACCTTCACGGAAGACGGTACGCCGGACATTGAAAATCTCTATGCCAGATTAAATGGCACAGGGCCGCATCTGATGTTTGCAGGCCATACCGATGTTGTGCCAACTGGTGATCTTGCCCAGTGGAAACATCCACCCTTCAGCGCAGCCATTGAAAATGGTGAAATGTTTGGCCGTGGTGCAGTCGATATGAAGGGCGGCATTGCCTGCTTCATTGCAGCGACCAGCCGCTACCTTAAAAAAAATCCGGACCGTAAACCAAATATTTCATTTCTGATTACCGGTGATGAAGAAGGCCCTGCAATTAACGGCACGGTAAAACTTCTGGAATGGGCAAAAGCCAAAGGCGAAAGCTGGGATGCTTCGCTTGTCGGCGAGCCGACCAACCCTGACCGCCTTGGTGATATGATCAAAATCGGCCGTCGCGGCTCGGTTACCGGCGCAATTACCGTGCATGGCATACAGGGGCATGCGGCCTACCCGCATAATGCCGATAATCCGGTGCGTGGTATTATTACCCTTCTCAATCATTTGCTGCTGCCGGTATTTGATACCGGTACTGAGAATTTTCAGGCAACCAATCTCGAAATCACATCTATTGATGTTGGCAATCCGGCCACCAATGTCATTCCCTCGCAAGCTGTGGCAACCTTTAACATCCGCTTTAATGATACGTGGACAGCTGAGTCGCTGCAGGACGAAGTTACCCGCCGCCTTGAAGAAGGTGCACATAATAATGAACTACGTCAGGGCAAAGACAACGCCATCCGCTATACGCTGGAATGGCGTGAACGCCCGAGCCATGTATTTTTGACCCGCAGTGAAAAACTGATCAATGCATTGAATGGTGCCATTGAAGCCAAAACCGGTAAACAGGCGGCATTATCCACATCCGGCGGCACATCTGATGCACGCTTCATCAAGGATTATTGCCCTGTGGTGGAATTTGGCCTTGTTGGCCAGACCATGCATATGGCCAATGAGCGTGCTGCGCTGAAAGACCTTGAAAAACTGACTGAGATCTACGAAAAATTCATCGAAGACTTTTTCGCCTGATTAAAAACCCTTCGCTTTTGTGGCCATTTCGAAATCTTCGGAATGGCCACAAAACTAATCCGCTGACGTTACAGGTTGCCTATGCCCAGTTTTGAAGAAATCCAGCTTTATTTTTCTGCGGTCTGGCGTGCAATGACAGGTCGCCCTGAGGCGTTGAACACCCTCAACACTTCGGCTGACGGTTTCTGGCAATCTTTTTATGCTATTCCTATTGCATTGCCGCCACTGCTACTCGGCTGGGTCGAAATCTCTGCCCGCCTGAGCGAGGGCAACGGCACAGCTGCGCTGCGCATGATCAGCAGCCTCAAGCTTGGCACTATTGATATGATTATCTGGCTGCTGCCGCTGATTATCATCGGCTTTCTCAGCCGCAGCCTTGGTCTTGAGCGGCGGTTTTCCACCTATGTCGTTGCCACCAACTGGGGCAGTGCTTTATTTGCGTGGATTTATGCGCCGCTTACATTTTTAAACCTGCTACTGCCAAATTTTTCAGCGGTATTTGCAGGTGTCGGCTTCGGGGTGTTTCTGGCAACACTGGCACTCAGCTACCGGCTCACCCGCGCAGCGCTGCAAAGACCGCACAGCTACACGGCTCCGTTTTTTCTCACTCTGTTATTTAGCAGTATTATGCTGACAATCATTTTGCAAAGTCTGGCCGGTTTATTGCCAATGCAATAAACCGTATCAAAAGGCGCGCAATTCAGAGGATCGGCGAATAATCAGCGCCGATCATATATAGCCCGTGCGCCGGCGCCACCACACCGCAGGCTTTGCGATCGCGCTTGGCAAGCGCTGCCAGCAAATCATCATGGCTCCAGCGGCCGCAACCAACATCCGCAATACTGCCGACCAGCGAACGGACCTGATTATGCAAAAACGAGCGGGCAGAGGCACGCACCTCGATCAACTCGCCGCAGCGCGTTACGTCAAGACGCGCCAGCGTTTTCACGGGGCTTTTAGATTGGCACTGGCTCGAACGGAATGTGGTAAAGTCATGCGTACCGATCAGCAATTGCGCCGCTTCCTGCATCACATCGGCATCAAGCCGCTTTGATACCCACCATGCACGATTGGCTTCCAGCGCCAGCGGTGTGCGGCGATTAACAATACGATAAAGATAGTGCCGGCCTAACGCACTAAAACGCGCATCAAACCGATCCGGCACTTTCTCGACATTCAGAATATAAACCGTTTCTTCTGCAGCCAGCAGATGCGCATTGAGCGCATCGCGCACTTTGGTGGCAGACCAGTCTTTGCTCAGATCAAGATGCGCAGTCTGTCCGAAAGCATGCACGCCTGAATCGGTGCGGCCGGCCGCACCGATTGCCGTATGCTCACCGCAAAATTTGAATACGGCGGTTTCAATCGTCTGTTGCACACTGGTTGCGTTATCCTGCCGCTGCCATCCGCAATAAGGCGTGCCATCATATTCAATTGTCAGTCGGTAGCGCGGCATTCATAGGCCTCCGAAAACAGGAGATTGATCAGTCATGGTAAAATTGTTCCGGTCGCCAGCTTAACCCCATTGCAGAACTCGGTTGCGCTCACCGGTTTGCCACCGGCTTTTTGCACCAAAGTTAGCGCCACAGCACCCTCGCCGCATGCAACATGCAAAGCACCATCCAGCACTTCGCCGGGCTTGCCCGAGCCATCTACACGCTGTGAGCGCAGAATTTTGACACGCTCCTGCGCGCCATTCACTTCAACCTCACACCATGCGCCAGGAAACGGCGCCAGACCGCGGATACGGTCATGTACGGCCTTGGCTGTCTGCGACCAGTCAATGCGCGCCTCAGCCTTGTCAATCTTGGCAGCATAGGTCACGCCATCAGCAGATTGCGGGGTTAGCTTCAGGCTGTCGCGCTCAAGAGCTGCCATTGCACGCACCATCAGATCGGCACCGGTGATGCTCAAGCGGTCATGCAATTCACCCGATGTCATATTCGGGGTGATCGCCACTTTCTCAACCATGGCAACAGGACCTGTATCCAGCCCCTCATCCATCTTCATGATCATAATGCCGGATTCAATATCACCCGCCATAATCGCACGCTGAATTGGTGCAGCACCGCGCCAGCGTGGCAGCAGTGAGGCATGTCCGTTATAGCAGCCAAGTTCCGGCGCTTCGAGAATAGCTTTTGGCAGCAGCATGCCATAAGCAACAACAACCGCTACATCTGCATTCAGATCACGGAAAATCTGCTGCTCTTCTTCGCTTTTCAGGCTTTTAGGCGTGAAAACCGGAATGCCAAATTCTTCAGCTTTTTCATGCACCGGTGATTTGGTGAGCTCCAGCCCGCGCCGTCCTGCAGGGCGTGGCGGCTGGCTGTATACGGCAACAATCTCATAGCCCTGCCCGATCAGCGCCGTCATCACCGGAACAGAAAATTCCGGCGTGCCCATGAAAACAATGCGTAACGACATAGACTATCCAATCTGCAGTTTTAATTCGCGCCATGCCATGAAAAGCAGGAAGTTTTATTCATGACATGACGTTGAAACAAAGAAATAATACGCTCTGAAATGATCAGATTTTACCAGCCGATGCCGGCACATTGGTTTTTGCCAGCTTCTTGAACTTCTTAATCACCATATCCCGCTTCAGCTTTGAAATATGGTCGATAAACAACACACCGTCGAGATGATCAATCTCATGCTGAATACATGTGGCCATCAGCCCTTCAGCCAGCATTTCCTGCGGCTTGCCATCAATGCTCTGATATGTCACACGCACGCTCGCAGGGCGCTCAACCTCGGCATAATAATCAGGAATCGACAGGCAACCCTCTTCATATGTGCTTGGCTCATCCGAGCGCTCAACGATTTTAGGGTTGATAAACACATGCGGCTCAGGCGCATCGCCCTCTTTTGCCAGATCAATCACAACCATCCGAATGGGCTCGGCAACCTGAATGGCAGCCAGACCAATGCCCGGCGCATCATACATCGTGGCAAACATATCATCGGCAAACTTACGCAAACCTGCATCGAAACGCTCGACCGGCGCAGAGACCGCACGCAGGATCGGATCAGGAATAAAAATAATCGGCTTAATCGTCATGTCGTTTACCTAGAGCATTTCGCAATCGAACGGAAATATGTGAAGCCGGCGACAATACACAAAACAAAAAAATGACAGCGAGCGCCGAGGTCCAGCCTGAATACAGACCGCTCTAATCTTTCATTGTACTGCCGTCAATAAAATTACGGAATATCACAAAAACAACGATAGTTTTGTTCTTGTTTTATTCTAACTATTTCAAGCCGAATCGCATAGACTATGCGTATGGAAACAACATCTACCTCCGCAATACCGGTTACAATTTTTGAATCTCTGGGTATCACCCCAGCACAATCCCTGCTCATGGCCGGCAGCTTTGTGCTGGTTGTGATACTGCTCGGTATGTGGGTTGCCACCCGCAACAACCGCGCATTGCTGCACACTCAGTTCCAATCTGAAGAGCGTGCACGTGAGGCGGAAATGCAAATGCACTCCATCCTTAAAAGTCAGGCAGAAATGCAAGGCCGCATGCAAACCATGGCCGAATTATTCGGTTCGCGCCAAGCTGAGCTTAATAAATCGATCCGCGACCGGCTCGATGGTATGACCCATCATTTGGGGCGCAGCATCCATGAGCAAACCCGCTCAACCCATGAAAACTTAAGCAAGCTACAGGAACGACTGGCGGTTATTGATACCGCACAAAACAATATCCAGTCGCTCGCTGGTCAGGTTGTTCAATTGCAGGCTATTCTTGCCAATAAGCAAACCCGGGGCGCATTCGGTCAATCGCGGATGGAGGCAATTATTGCCGACGGCCTGCCCATGAATGCCTATCAATTTCAGGCAACGCTTACCAATGGCACGCGCCCTGATTGTTTGGTGAAAATGCCGAATGGCACTGCTTCACTGGTGGTTGATGCCAAATTTCCGCTTGAAAGCTGGAATGCTCTGAAAGCCTCAGAAACACCGGAGGCCAAACGCCATTATGAGACCTTGTTTCGCCGCGATATGGAGGTGCATATCCGCGATATTGCCGCTAAATATTTTATTACCGGTGAAACGCAGGATACAGCTTTTTTGTTCGTACCATCAGAATCGATCTTCGCTGAAATTCATGAGAATTTTGAAATGATCATTCAACGGGCACACCGCGCCCGCGTTGTGATCGTCTCGCCTTCTCTACTGATGCTCTCCATTCAGGTTATTCAATCAGTACTCAAAGATGCGCGGATGCGCGAACAGGCGCACCTGATACAAGCTGAGGTTGTGCGGCTCATGGATGATGTGTCACGCCTTGATGAGCGTGTACGAAAATTGCAAACCCACTTTTCGCAAGTCAGCCGCGACATTGATGACATTCTTATTTCATCGTCCAAAGTCACCCGCCGCAGCGCAAAAATTGAAGCACTCGAGCTAAGCGCCGCTGAAAATCAAGTCGATCAAAAACCAGTCGAAGCGCCTGAAAGTGGCGGTTTACAGCAAGATTTTGCTACTGGATCGCCACGACTAATCTAGAGATTTTAACGTTCAGAATCTCTTTCTCAACATTTCAGTGCAGCCTCTTATGCTCCCAATAAAAAAGCCGGTCGCACTGCGCAACCGGCTTTACTTTATATAATAATATTAACTATTTAGACGATTTTACAGCGCATAAATTAAATGTGAATGCTCAACATTCAAGCTTTTGCAGCTTCGCGAATACGGGCAACCAGCGCATCCGTGTCCGGAAAACCGTTTTCAATTTTACGATCCCAGATCACCTGATCATTCATCCGCACAATATAATTACCATCATCGCCCGGAATCAAAGCGCATTCACCGATTTCATCGCCAAAAGCCTGCAATAGCTCTTGTGCAGCCCAGGCAGCACGCAGCATCCAGTTGCATTTAATGCAATATTCAATCGTCACACGTGGTTTCATTGTCATTGTCTATCCTGATCTTTTTAAAAGCAAACCCGCCGGAAGGCGGGTCTGTCACACATAATATGGTTGTTATAAAGCTTATTCATCGCCCATTTTAAGCGCCTGAATGAAAGCTTCCTGGGGGATTTCCACCCGACCGAACTGACGCATGCGCTTTTTACCTTCCTTCTGCTTGTCCAGAAGTTTGCGCTTACGTGAAATATCACCGCCGTAACATTTTGCCGTCACGTCCTTACGCAACGCCGAAATAGTTTCACGCGCAACGATACGTCCGCCAATAGCTGCCTGAATAGGAATTTTAAACATATGCTGCGGGATCAGGTCTTTCAGCTTTTCACACAATACGCGACCACGTTTTTCTGCGGCCGAACGGTGCACCAGCATCGACAAAGCATCAACCGGCTCGTCATTAACGAGGATCGACATTTTGACCAGATCACCTTCTTTATATTCCGAAAGATTATAGTCAAAAGACGCATAGCCTTTAGAAATTGACTTCAGACGATCATAGAAATCAAATACCACTTCGTTGAGCGGCAGCTCGTAAGTGACCATAGCGCGCGGACCGACATAAGACAGATCCAGCTGAATACCGCGACGCTCCTGACACAACTTCAAAATTGACCCCAGATATTCATCCGGTGTCAAAATCGTTGCTTTAATCCACGGCTCTTCAATCGAGGTAATCTTCACCACATCCGGCATATCTGCAGGATTGTGCAATTCCTTCATCGAGCCATCCATCATATTCATGCGATAGACAACCGAAGGTGCAGTGGCGATCAGGTCGAGATTGAACTCGCGCTCAAGCCGCTCCTGAATGATTTCAAGATGCAACAGCCCAAGGAAGCCGCAACGGAAACCGAAGCCAAGCGCAGCAGATGTTTCCATCTCAAACGAAAAGCTTGCATCATTAAGGCGCAGCTTGCCCATCGCAGCGCGCAGGTCTTCAAAATCCGCGGCATCAACCGGAAACAACCCACAGAAAACAACCGGCTGCGCAGGTTTAAAACCAGTCAGCATATTGGCAGTCGGGCGGCGATCTTCGGTAATGGTATCACCAACGCGGGTATCCGCCACTTCCTTGATCGAAGCGGTAATAAAACCAAGTTCACCAGGGCCCAAATCTTCGACTGCAACCATTTTAGGTGTAAACACACCCACACGTTCAACCGGATATTTAGCACCCGTTCCCATCATGCGGATAGTCTGGCCTTTTTTCAAAACGCCGTCGATAATACGCACCAAAACGATCACACCAAGATATGTATCGTAATAGCTGTCCACCAGCATGGCTTTCAACGGCGCATTACGGTCGCCCTCTCTCGGTGCCGGCAGACGGTTAACAATCGCTTCCAGAACATCCGGAATACCAATGCCGCTTTTGGCAGAAATCATCACCGCATCAGACGCATCAATGCCGATCACATCTTCAACCTGCTCTTTAACCCGATCAGGATCTGCGGCAGGTAAATCAATCTTATTGAGAACAACAACCAGCTCGTGATTATTGTCCATTGCCTGATACACATTAGCCAGCGTCTGTGCTTCCACACCTTGTGAAGCATCCACCACCAGCAGCGAGCCTTCACAGGCCGCCAGCGAGCGGGAAACTTCATAGGCAAAGTCAACATGGCCCGGTGTGTCGATCAGGTTGAGAATATAGTCCTCACCATTTTTCGCACGATAGCTAAGCCGCACAGTCTGCGCCTTGATCGTGATGCCGCGCTCGCGCTCGATATCCATCGAGTCGAGCACTTGCTCTTTCATCTCACGATTTTCAAGGCCGCCGGTCTGTTGAATCAAACGGTCAGCAAGGGTCGACTTCCCATGATCAATATGGGCGACGATGGAAAAATTCCGAATATGGTCAAGTGGTGTGCTCATGCGCGCGATTTAGCAGCAGATTCGCACAAAGGCAAAGGGGTTTGATGCAAAACAGCGCTTTAAAAGCAATCTTTCAGGGTATGGAGCATTATGTCCCCTTTGCGAAGCCGCAAAAAACCATTAAAGCACGGGCAAAAGCAACCATCAGCCTTAACGGGCGGAGATCAGGCATTCTGTAATTTACTGCGGATTTATGCACCAGGCTGCAACGCAGTGATCATGCTATATATATAAGACTGGCCGCAGGAAACTGGCCTCAGGAGACTGGTATGAACACGCAAACGATTAATCACCGCACGAAGCCGAAGCTCGTAACAGTTTTTGGCGGCTCAGGTTTTGTCGGTCGCCATGTGGTTGATGCGTTGGCACGACGCGGATTTCGCGTACGCGTGGCTGTGCGCAAACCGGCAGCAGCCTATTATATTCAGCCCCTCGGCACAGTGGGCCAGATCCAGCTCGTGCAGGCCAATATCCGTCATCGGTGGTCAGTTGAGCGCGCCGTACAGGGTGCAGATTATGTGATTAATCTTGTAGGCATTCTTTCTGAAAGCGGCAAACAGCGCTTTAACACTATCCATGCGGTTGGTGCCAAACATGTTGCCGAGGCAACAGCCGCCGCGGGTCTGCCACTGCTGCATATGTCAGCTTTGGGCGCAGATATCAAAAGCCCATCCGAATATGCCCGCACCAAGGGCGAGGCTGAACGTCAGGTTCTGAATGTTAAACCGGATGCAATCATTGTGCGGCCAAGTGTTTTTTTCGGTCCGGAAGATAATTTTTTCAACAAATTTGCCGGCATGTCCCGCTTCACACCATTTATGCCGCTGATCGGCGGCGGCAAAACCGAATTCCAACCGGTTTATGTTGGCGATGTAGCGGAAGCCATTGCACGCGCTGTTGAGGGCAAATTGCAGGCTGGCAAAATTTATGAGCTGGGTGGCGCGGAAGTCTTGTCACTGCGCCGGTGCATGGAAATTTCGCTGGAAGTGATTGGCCGCAAACGTGCCTTCATCAACCTGCCATGGTTTATCGCCAAATTACAGGGCAAAGTTCTCGGCCTGCTGCCAAACCCGCCGCTGACCAGCGACCATGTTAAATTGCTGAAAAGCGACAATGTGGTTTCGCAATCGGCCTCGGATGCCGGTCTGACCCTTGAAGGGCTTGGCATCAAGCCGCAGGCAGTGGATGCAATTCTGCCATCCTATCTGTGGCGCTACCGCGTTATCGGTCAGTATGACAAGGCTAGCCTTGCGCGCTAATAAATCTGGCGCGTTAGAGCGTCTTTATTTTCTATTGAAGCAAAAAACTGCTCTAAACCAGATATCACGCATTACAATAAAGGCCCCTTTCGGGGCCTTTTGTTTGTCTTGATATTTGCGATTTATCCCCAAACCAGCAGGGCTGCCATACCGGCGGAGCCCACAATCAGCCGCCACCATGCAAACAACGCAAAGCCATGGCGTGAAACATAATCCAGCAAATACCGCACCACAATCACACCGGAGATAAAGGCAGCAACAAAACCGATACCGATCTGTGTCAGATCATTAGCGGACAGCAAAGCGTGATTCTTATAAAGATCATAGGCAAAGGCGCCGGCCATGGTCGGCATGGCAAGAAAGAATGAAAACTCTGCCGCAGAGCGTTTATCGGCCCCCATCAGCAAGGCACCAACAATCGTCGAGCCGGAGCGCGATACCCCCGGAATCATCGCCAGACATTGCACAACACCAATGGTGAAGCACATTTTCAACGGATATTGGGTCACATCATTATAGCGCGGGCGCAGCGGTAACCGATCGACCCAAAGTAAGACGAAACCACCAAGAATTAACATCGAACACACCAGCATCGGCGTTTCGAACAAAACCTGCTTGATATAGCTATGGGCAAAAGCACCAATAACCGCCGCTGGCAAAAATGCCAGAATAATACCGGTGGCAAAACGGCGTGCGCCTGCATCACGCGGCAAATCTGTGATCAGTTTCCATAACCGGCCAAAATAGACGCTCAAAATAGCCAGAATGGCCCCGAGCTGGATCAGCACTTCAAACGTGCGCCCTGTGGATTCAAACCCTAGAAAATGCCCGGCCAGCAAAAGATGCCCGGTAGATGAAACCGGCAGAAATTCTGTAACACCTTCCAGAAGGCCGAGAATCGCAGCCTCGAATATTGCCCATGCGTCCATAATGCCGAATACCTTTTTCTGCGTTGCGTGAATTTGCCATATCCGGACTTTGCACGCTCAAAGTGCCCGCAAAGGGGCGAATCATATGTCTTTTAACCGAAAAAACTGCGTTTAAAACATCAACCCTGCCTTAAATTCAGCCTGTTGAAATGTTTTTAATCCAAATGCAATGCATTATTATGTAGACCAAGCATCCTAACCAATTATTTATAGGGAATGTGTATACTCGCGCAAAATGCTTCGCAGGCGCTTTTATACCGCTTTCTGTTTCACTGCAGCATTCTGCTGAAATTTAGTCTTTCCTGAGGTCTGGCCACAATGCAGACCGGCAAGCCGCACCCGAAAGTAATGTCGCACCACATGCTCACGCTGTTTCATCATCCGATGTCCACCACTTCACGCTATGTTCGCCTCATTCTCAATGAGTATGGTGTCGAAGCGGAGCTGATTGAGGAACGGCCATGGGCGCGTCGTAAAGAGTTTCTGGCGTTGAACCCTGCCGGTACTTTACCGGTATTACTGGCTGAAAATGATATACCGGTGGTTGGCGCCACTGTGATTGCCGAATATATGGATGAAACCCGCGGCGCCTTAAAACGCAATCGCCGCCTGCTGCCGGAAACCCCGATGGAGCGCGCAGAAGTGCGCCGTCTTGTCGATTGGTTTTTAATCAAGTTTGAAAACGAAGTCACCCGTCACCTCGCCCGTGAACGGGTGTTTAAATTGCAGATGTCGCAGGAAATGGGCTCGTCTGCCCCCGATTCCACCGCCATCCGCGCTGCCCGTGCCAATATCCGCCAGCATCTGCGTTATACAGACTGGCTTGCCGCCACCCGCAACTGGATGGCCGGTGATCTGCCAAGCTATGCCGATATGGCAGCGGCAGCCGGTATATCTATTCTTGATTATTTGGGCGAAGTTGAATGGGCTGAGCACCGCGCCACCCGCGAATGGTATGCACGGATGAAATCCCGCCCGTCTTTCCGACCGCTTCTTTCCGACCGCGTACGCGGCATTTTTCCGGCATCGCATTATGGCGACCTCGACTTCTGATCCGGCGCCTGAAAAGCCGCGCCCGAACAATCCCCAGCCAAAGAGCCCCCTGCCCAAAAGTGACGAGCCTATGCCTGTCCGCCTCAAGCGCTTCTTAACCGAAGAAGCGGCAGCGGTCGGCTTTGACGTTGTGGCTATCACCACGCCCGATGCTATTCCGCAGGCGCCCGAGCGACTGCGTTATTTTCTTGATAAAGGCCGCCATGGTTCAATGGAATGGCTGGAAGAAACCGCACAACGGCGTGCCAATCCTTCCGAGCTCTGGCAGGAGGTGCGCTCCATCGTCATGCTCGCGATGAATTATGGCCCCTACCACGACCCGCGGCAATTGCAGCAAAAGCGCGATTGCGGCGCTATTTCCGTTTACGCACAAAACCGCGATTACCACGATATTATCAAAGGCAAACTTAAACACATGGCCAGCCGCTTTGCGGCACGCACCGGCCATGAGGTTAAAGTGTTTGTGGATACCGCACCGGTAATGGAAAAGCCGCTGGCAGTTTCTGCTGGTATGGGCTGGCAAGGCAAACATACCAATATGGTGTCGAAAGACTATGGCTCATGGCTGTTTCTAGGCTCCATTTTTACAACCGCTGATCTGGAGCCGGATAAAGCCGGTAAAGACAGTTGTGGATCATGCCGCGCCTGCCTTGATGCCTGCCCTACCAACGCTTTTCCTGCACCCTATCAGATTGATGCACGGCGCTGTATTTCTTATCTCACGATTGAAAATAAAGGCGCCATCCCGACCGAACTTCGTTCGATGATCGGCAACCGCATCTATGGCTGCGATGATTGCCTGTCGGCCTGTCCGTGGAATAAATTTGCACAAGTCGCAAAAGAAGCCAAGCTACAGGCGCGAGAAGAATTGAAAGAACCGCCGCTGGATTACCTGTTACAGCTCGACGATCCGTCATTCCGCGCTTTATTCACCGGCTCACCGGTTAAACGGATTGGCCGTGACCGCTTTTTGCGTAACGTATTGATTGCGACAGGAAACTCAAATAATCCGGCCTATATCCCTGTTGTTGAAACATTGCTCAGTGATCCTGCGCCGGTAACACGCGGCGCGGCAGTCTGGGCACTGTCACAACTGACAGGGGCCGGAGCCGGAGCTGGAGCTGGGGCTGAGCATTTTAATCAGCTGAAACAGCACGCATTGAAGAGTGAAACTGAGCCAGAGGTTCTTGAAGAATGGCACAATGCAACTGTCATGCTTCAAAAAAATCCGAACACCCCCCAAGATCAGGATAAATGATGCATATTTTTCTGTTTGGCACCGGTTACTCCGCCCATTATTTTATAAAAGCACTGCGCAGTAATCCAGCAGTGAATATCCGCTCCATCACTTCCATCACTGGCACCACCCGCAGTGCCGCGCAGGCCGATATCCTGCGCGATAATGGCATTACACCTGTTTTGTTTGATGCTGAACAAGGCCTTAATGCAGAGTTGCGCGATGAGCTATCGCAGGCCACCCATATTATCTCCTCAATTGCTCCTGTAAGCTCTCGTGCCGATGATCCCGATCCGGTGCTAGGCCTGATGCCTGAAGGCCTGGCGCATTACGCCCCCCAAGCACAGTTCATCAGCTATCTTTCAACCATCGGTGTCTATGGTGATTATCAGGGCGCGTGGGTGGATGAGCGTTCAGAGCTCAAACCTCTATCGTCGCGCTCCATTGCCCGTATCACTGCTGAACAGCAATGGCTGGCGCAAAGCAGCCCCGCAATTGCCTGCTCTATCTTGCGTATTGCCGGTATTTATGGGCCAAGTTTTCACGGGCAGGCACGCAATGCTTTAGCCAGCATTCAAAATGGCCGTGCCCATCGCCTGATTAAAAAGGACCATGTTTTCAACCGTATTCATGTTGCAGATATTGGCGGCGCATTGGCGCATCTAGCTCTCAATAATCAAGGTGGAATTTATAATCTGGCTGATGACCTGCCCGCACCAGCGCATGAAATCATAACCTATGCTGCCGGATTACTCGGTGTTACGCCTCCGCCTGCCATTGATTATGAGCTTGCGGAATTGTCACCAATGGCACGCTCATTCTATCTCGAATGCAAGCGCGCCTCGAATGCAGCCTTGAAAGCAACCGGTTATCAGTTACACTATCCTGATTATCATGCAGGATTAGATGCATTATTTGCGCAAGGCGAAGGGCGTTAGAGTACTTTTACTTTAGGCTGGACCATAAAAAATGCTCTGTTTATTTGTTTTGAAACAGTTTCAGACGGAAAGCCGGTTCCTAATCTTCCTGAAACTGATCTAAATTCTAACTGTGCCGCTCAGTTTATGGTATCACTTCATAAAACTCTGCTTGGAAACCCGCTCATGCTGTTTCATCAATCTGCCCGCAAACTCTCTGGCTTCATTCTCGCCGTGTCTTTGAGCTGCAGCCTTATCGGAGCTGAAGTGACACCAGCTCTGGCCGATGCGCTGGCGAATACTCCGGCCAAACAGGCCTTTGGCGCGATGACACTGCCGTCCGTATCCAAACCGTCCTCGCATGGTTTTTATTCCAAAGGCTGTATTGCAGGGGCAGTGGCCTTGCCGGTAGACGGGCCGAACTGGCAGGTGATGCGCCTGTCGCGCAATCGCAATTGGGGGCATCCGGTGCTGATCGGATTGCTGGAAAAGCTTTCTCGCGATGGCGCAAAAACCGGGTGGCCCGGCTTGCTGGTCGGTGATATTTCACAACCGCGCGGTGGCCCCATGCTCACAGGCCATGCCTCGCATCAGGTCGGGCTGGATGCCGATATCTGGCTGACACCAATGCCGAACCGCCGTTTTACCAACCGCGAGCGTGAGAATGTCAGCGCGGTTTCAATGCTCAAGCCAAATTCGCTTTATGTGGATCAAAAAAAATGGACAGCATCGCGCACCGCCTTGCTGAAACATGCCGCAGGCTATCCTGAAGTTGAGCGGATATTCGTGCATCCCGGTATTAAAAAGCAATTATGTGAAACTGTGAGCGGCGATCGCAGCTGGCTTGCCAAAGTGCGCCCTTATTGGGGGCATTTCTATCACTTTCATGTGCGTATCCGCTGTCAGGCAGGCTCAAAAGATTGCAAACCGCAAGACCCGATCGGCAAAGATGACGGTTGCGGGAAATCTCTCGACTGGTGGTTTACTGATGAACCTTGGAAACCGGCCAAACCTGCAAAACCGGGTGAAAAACCAAAACCACCAAAGGTCATGATGGTCTCACAACTGCCAGCGGCCTGTGCCACTTTGCTGAATGCGCCTAATCCTGCATCTGTCAAAGATGTGACTTACGGGCTGGGCGGCTCGGGCATAGCAATCGCTCCGGCACCGCAGGCCGGTGCCGATGCTCCTCCGGTTGCGCCAGCGGCCATTCCTCTGCCAGCCTCGAAACCCTAGAGCATTTCACGATCAAGTTGAATCAACTTGATCGATATGACAATGCGAAAACTCTAAACTCTAGAGCGAGCGCTGTGACCCAACCTGCACGTTAGCCGCTCTAGGTTTTATATATTTCATAAGAATGCGCTTTTATTCAACAGGGGCATCCGCTATAGATTTCAAACGATTTAAAGCAGTTTAGATAACTGAGATATGTTACGCGGCGCAAGCCAGCCAAAAACGGAAAACCATAAAACAATGCCCAATATTGACCCCAATTTTGTCTTTCCCGTTCTTGTCGGTGATATCGGCGGTACCAATGCACGTTTTGCAATTTTGGTCGATTCTTATGCCGAGCCAAAAGAATTTCCGGTACTCCTGACCAAGGACTTTGAAACGCTGGAAGATGCGATCCAGAATGCAGTGCTTGATCAGACCTCCATCCAGCCGCGCTCTGCGGTTATAGCCATAGCAGGCCCGGTCGAGGGTGATGAAATTCCGCTGACCAACTGCCAGTGGGTGGTTAAACCGCACCAGCTGATGGAACGCTTCAACCTGCAAGACATTACCGTGCTCAATGATTTTGAAGCACAGGCGCTGGCGGTTGCCTCGCTGGATGATCATCATCTGGAAAATATCGGCGGCGCCCCAAGCCAGCCATCCGGCCATCCTAACGGTAAGCGTGTTGTGCTCGGACCCGGCACCGGCCTTGGTGTAGCGGGGCTGATCCGTTCACGGCAGACATGGGTACCGGTTCCAGGTGAAGGCGGCCATGTCGATTTTGGCCCGCGCTCTGAACGGGATCTGCAGATCTTTCCGTTTATTGAAAAAATCGATGGCCGTGTCTCCGCAGAACAAGTGCTGTGTGGTCGTGGTATTCAGCATATTTATCATGCGATCTGTCAGGCAGACGGCATTAAACCGTCTCTGGTTACACCAGCTGAGATTACCGATGCAGCGCTCGACAAAAGCAACCCGCAGGCCATTGAAACTTTAGAGCTGTTTGTCGTCTATCTTGGACGTCTTGCCGGTGATCTGGCACTTGTTTTTATGGCGCATGGCGGTGTCTATCTTTCAGGTGGCATTCCGCAAAAAATCATCTCGGCTTTGCGCAGTGGCAGCTTCCGTGCGGCTTTTGAAGATAAAGCCCCCCATCAGACCATTCTTAAACTGATACCGGTCTATGTGATTATTCACCCGCTGGCAGCCATTGCAGGGCTGGCAGCCTATGCCCGGACACCGGCATTGTTTGATATTCATACTGACGGCCGCCGTTGGCGCCATTAACAATTTACGCCGTTGGCGCCATTAACAATCTCCGTCGTTAGCGCGGATATTGAATTCGCCACGAACGAACTGAACAAAGTAATTGCTGAAAACCTTAAAGTGTAATTGACCATGCTTTCACACGGGGCATGGTCAAAAGCCTCTCATACCTTTATAGGATGAAAATAACGGTGCGCACTGCCAAGCGCTCTGCGCCACCACCTGAAATCAGCAGCAGGATTATCCCTGACCGTGAGTTTATTTAAAAAGAAAAAAACCATTGATCCGGTAGAAACCACACAGATGATCCGTCGTGTGCTGTCTGAAAACTTCGCCGATCATAAGCTCTCTTATGCCAAAGCCATCACCGGTTCGCTGATGATCGCCGGTGCAACAGCCTTTGTCGGCTATATTATGCGCGATGTCATCAATGACATTTTCTACAAGCAGCGCGCCGACCTGATTTCCGTGATTGCCGGTTCAATTCTGCTGGCCTTTATCATGCGTGGCCTCGGCAGTTATATTCAGGCTGTGCAACTGGCCAAGATCGGCAACAATCTGGCGGCCAGTTATCAAAAACGTATGTTTGCGCATTTGATGAAGCTCGGGCTTAATTTTTATAACACCAACCGCTCCGGCCATCTTGCCGCACAAATCAATCAGAATATCAGCGGTGTACGCGACCTGATGAATATGACGGTTACCTCCTTGGCGCGTGATGCGGTCATGCTGGTGGCTCTGATCTGCATCATGGTGTATCAGGAGCCGTATCTTTCACTGTTCTCACTACTGATCGCGCCACCGCTTATTCTCACAGTAACTTATGTCTCACGGCGTATACGCACAGTCACGCGCGAAGTGGTGCATCTTAATTCGCATCTGCTCGGCGCAATGCAGGAAACCACGCAAGGGATCACCATCGTCAAAGCCTTTACGATGGAAGAGCAGCTGCAAAACAAACTCGGCGATTTGATTGAACGTGCTGAAGCCCGCTCGAATAAGATCGCCAGCGTTTCCGAACGCGTAACCCCGATTTCTGAAGTGCTTGCCGGCATCGCTATTGCTTCAGTTATTGCTTATGCCGGTTATCGCGCAATTGCCGAACAGCAGCCGCCAGGCTCAATGTTTGCATTTATCACCTCTATGATGCTGGCCTATGATCCGGCGCGCAGGCTTGCCCGCCTTCAAGTGAGCCTTGAGCGTGCACTTGTTAATGCCCGCATGATTTATGAAATTCTGGATATGAAGCCGGCGCAAAGCGACCGGCCGGATGCAGTGCCGCTCAATGTCAAACAGGGCACAATCCGTTTTGAAGACGTTAAATTTTCCTATAGTGCCAAGGATGATCCGGAATACCAACCGGTTCTAAACCGTGTCAGCTTTACCGCCAAAGCCGGTGAGATCACGGCAATTGTCGGGGCATCAGGTGCTGGAAAATCAACTTTGATCACTCTGATCCAGCGTTTTTACGATGTTGAGGCCGGTCGTATTCTGATTGATGATCAGGATATTGCCGGCGTTACCGTGAATTCCTTGCGCCATTCTATCGCTTATGTTTCGCAGCAGCCCTATCTGTTTGAAGGCTCGATTGCCGATAATATCCGCTATGGCCGCCCTGACGCAACAGAGCAGGATATTATCGAAGCCGCAAAACTTGCCAATGCGCATGAATTCATCATCCGTCAGCCGCAAGGCTATGACAGCCCGATTGGTGAAAACGGCGTTACGCTTTCCGGCGGCCAGCGCCAGCGCCTCTCGATTGCCCGTGCAATCGTGCGTAATGCTCCGATACTGCTACTGGATGAGGCAACATCGGCATTAGATAATGATTCCGAGAAAAAGGTGCAGCAAGCGCTTGAAACCATTATGCAGGATCGCACCACAATTGTGATTGCGCATCGTCTTTCTACAGTCGTCAATGCTGATAAAATCATTGTTATGGAAGCGGGCAATATTGTTGAAGAAGGCCGTCATGCAGAGCTGATCTCAATCGAGAACGGGATTTATGCACGGTTCTATCAATTGCAATCTGCACCGGAAGATGAAACTTTAATCTAGAGCCTTTCACTCTCAAGTTGAATCAACTTGAGAGATATGACAATGCGAAATTCTAAAATCTAGAGCGAGCGCTGCGATCCAATCTGTACGTTACCCGCTCTGCCTCTTTTTTTGATACACCTCAGACAAACCCGATCCGGTATGTCTGGGGTAGTTCTAACCGGATATGTTTTGTTATGACCTCGATTGTTTCAAACGCTGTTTCCACGACCCATTTTACCCCGATGCGCCTTGTTGTTGCCGGTGCAAGCGGACGTATGGGTAAAGCACTTATCCGCGCAATTGATGAAAATCCGGCTACAATTCTCTGCGGCGCGCTTGATCGTGAAGGATCACCATTGATCGGTCAGGATGCCGGTGAAGCGGCTGGATGCGGTAAAAATAATATTCTGATATCCACAGACCCACTGCCTCTGTTTGCAGAGGCGGAAGGCGTTCTGGATTTCACCTCCCCCGCCTCCACCCTCACTTATGCGGCACTTGCCGCGCAAGCGCGCATTGTACATGTGATCGGCACCACCGGTTGTTCTGAAGATGACGAAGTAAAAATCATTGCCGCCGCACGCCATGCAACAATTATAAAATCCGGCAATATGAGCCTTGGTGTTAATCTTCTGTCAGCACTGGTTGAACAGGCTGCGCGTGCGCTCGGCCCTGCCGCATTTGATATTGAAATTCTTGAAATGCACCACAAGCATAAGGTCGACGCTCCGTCCGGCACTGCATTGCTGCTGGGTGAAGCAGCTGCCGCTGGGCGCGATATCACTTTATCCGAACACAGCGTGCGCGTACGTGACGGCCACACAGGTGCACGTGAAGACGGCACAATCGGCTTTGCCACTTTGCGCGGCGGATCGGTGATCGGCGATCATTCCGTGCTCTTTGCCGGCCAGTCTGAGCTGATCACCCTTTCGCATCAGGCACAGGACAGATCTGTGTTCGCCCAGGGTGCCGTCAGCGCCGCACTATGGGGTCGCGGAAAAAAGCCCGGCCTTTATTCTATGCGTAATGTCCTCGGCCTGTAATTATTTTCGACACTTACATCTGCAAACGGAGATACACCTATGTCCCGCACCCTTGTTCTTGTCCGTCACGGACAGAGTGATTGGAACCTCAAAAACCTGTTTACCGGCTGGCGCGATCCTGCATTGACCGAACAGGGGCATGCGGAAGCCAAGGCTGCCGGCCAGCGCCTCAAAGAGGCCGGTCTCAAATTTGACGTCGCCTATACTTCAGACCTGTCACGTGCACAAATCACCTGCCAGCATATTCTGGATGAACTCGGCCAGTCAGATCTTGAAACGATCCGTAATGTTGCGCTGAACGAGCGTGATTACGGTGACCTTTCCGGCCTCAACAAGGATGATGCCCGCGCAAAATTCGGTGAAGATCAGGTGCATATCTGGCGCCGTTCTTATGATGTGCCGCCTCCGGGCGGTGAAAGTCTGCGCGATACAGGTGCACGCGTGTGGCCATATTATCTGCACACAATTCAACCGCATGTTTTGCGCGGCGAAACCACTCTCGTGGCAGCACACGGCAATTCTCTGCGTGCATTGATCATGGCACTTGAAGGCCTGACCAGTGAAGAAATCATTGCGCAGGAACTCAATACCGGCGTGCCTATTATCTATGAGCTGAATGCCGATAGCACCATTGCTTCCAAGAAAGTGCTGAGCGCCTGATATAGGCAGCTTCTATGACAGGATTAAAAGCCGGATGCCGTTTGGTTATCCGGCTTTTTTCATAATCACACCTTTGGCAACACACGCCTAAAGTGTTGAAACTATTTTCATTTTCCATCCAGAGACGAAAAACAAATATTTCTTCATAAAATTGCATAATTTCTGCAAAATCAGCCAAATGCCCGTTGACATGAATCATTCCAACCCTTAAACGGTCACTCAACGCCCAGATGGCGGAATTGGTAGACGCACCAGCTTCAGGTGCTGGCGCTCGCAAGGGCGTGGAGGTTCGAGTCCTCTTCTGGGCACCATATATTAAAGACTACTACCAAGGTCTTTAGGAACAAAAAACCCGCTTATGCGGGTTTTTTGTTATTTGCTATCTTATTCATCAAATCACGGCTTATCCGCTATCAGGAGAACTCTCATGGAAACCATTGCCATTGAAAACCGTAGCGACTTCGCGCTTTGGGCGATCCAGCGCGCGCAGGAAATTGTGACACAGGAAGGCGCCGCTCTGGCACTGGCTGCCCGTGATATGGATGAAGCCGAGCTGGCAAAAACAGCCGCCGCCTTAGGCGCCGCAATCTCCGAAACTTTGCTTGATATTTTTGACGGGCTGATGACCGAAGAGTAACCACCTGCCTCAAAGAGAAAATCCCCCTCAGGCACACACATTCAATGAGCAGGACCAAGTCGCAATATAAAAACCGTTTTGGTATATTTGATCGTTATGTCAGTATTTCCTTTATCAATATAATACTTTATTACTTAGTTGAATAAACCAGACACAAATAAAAGCTGGGTAAGAATACGCTGCTGCGCCGTCCCGCCACCTTTCTCATCATGCAGAAATCTGGAAAACTCTTTGAATACGCAAAAGACACTCCATCCGTTCGAAGTACCGGCAAATGAGGCAGAGCGTCTTGTTTCTGTCCGCAGCCTGCTGCCCTCGCAGATCACCACGACCCCTGAGCTGGATATTCTGACCGGGCTGGTCAAGGATGTTTTCCACGCCGCATCCTCTGCAGTCACGATTATTGACGAAGACTGGCAGCGCATTGCCGCCACATCCGGCATCAAGGCCGGAAGCTGCCCCCGTGAGCAATCTGCTTGCACCTATGTTGTGCAATCAGGCCAGCAATTTGTGGTTGAGGATATGACCCTCCACCCCGCTTTTCGTAACAAGGCCTATGTGAAAGGCTTCCCGTCATTCCGCTTTTATGCCGGTTTTCCACTTGAGATTGATGAGGGGCTCACTCTTGGTGCGCTGTGCATTATCGATACCAAGCCGCGCATTTTCAATGCCGAACAAAGCGAAAAGCTGCGCAAATTCGCGCTGCTGGCTAGTGCCTTGCTGCGTTTACAACGCAATAATATCTATCTTCAAAATGATAAAGTGGCGCTCCGTCATAATGCGCTGACAGACCCGCTGACTGAATTATTTAACCGTCGCGCACTCAGCGAGCTGGTTAGCCCGATGCTGCAGCAGCTTTTTTCCAGCCAGCAATCGGCAGGTATTCTACTTGCAGATATGGATCAGTTTAAATCCATCAATGACAGCCTTGGGCATCCGGCCGGGGATAAACTCCTGATGTTAGCATCCCAACGCATTCGCTCTGTTATCCGACCCGATGATATTCCGGTGCGTGTTGGCGGCGATGAGTTCTGCATTATCATGCCCGAACTTAAAAATGATGCCCAGCTTGATGCAATTGCCGGACGACTGATAGAAACCTTTCGCGCACCCTTCCTCATCGATGGCAAAGAGATCTACTCTTCACTCAGCATCGGATCGTTAATGGCACCGCGTGACGGCCGCACTGATGAAGAGCTATCCTTGCACACCGATAAAGCGCTCTATACTGCCAAAGCAAACGGCCGCAATCATTACGTACGCTTTGATTACTCGATGCTGTAAATTCATCTTATGAGCCAGCCGTATTAAGCCCTGATATTGCTTATCGCCTCATCAGACCCTATATATAATCCCGTTATAATTTTACCGGCATTATTTACAGATCGCCATGAGGAAACCGGGCTTGCATAAAAAACTGCATGACAGAAAGCTGCCGCAGACAGTTCTGAAAGCAATACGCAACCGGCACGGGCACCGTCCGCTCTCAGATAATATACCGGATGGCGACACCATTATTGCCTCCTATAATGTGCATAAATGTATTGGTGTCGATAAAAAATTTGATCCGGAACGCACTGTTGAGGTCATCTCCGAGCTGAATGCCGATATTGTCGCCATTCAGGAGGCTGACAAACGCTTTGGCGAACGGAGCGGCCTGCTTGACCTGCAAAGTCTGGAACGTGACAGCGGGCTGGTGCCAGTGCCAATACAAGCCATGTCACCGACAGGCCATGGCTGGCATGGCAATCTTCTTCTGATCCGCCACGGCTTGATCCGTGATATTCAACAACTGAAATTGCCCGGCGTGGAACCACGCGGCGCAGTGGTTGCGGATATTGATTTTGAAGACGGGCCGTTACGCATTATTGCGGCACATTTCGGCCTGCTCAAACATTCACGATCAAGACAAGCAGAAACGCTGCTCTCAATGATCAAAGAAGACACCGACCGCCCGACAATCCTGATCGGAGACCTCAATGAGTGGCGCATCGGCAAAGGCTCATCACTAGCAACATTGCAACCGGCCTTTAATCTCACAGCCGGCGCTGTACCAAGTTTTCCGTCACGCTTTCCTGTCTTAGCGCTTGATCGTATTCTCAGCCGCCCGCAAAAGCTTGTCACCTCTGTAGAAGTGCATAATACGCCATTGGCGCGCCTTGCCTCAGATCACCTGCCGATCAAAGCCCACCTTGATCTTAAAGCCGTGTTTGAACCACATGAAAACATGCCGGAACCTGCCCAGTATTAAGAACCTGCTGAATATTAAAGATAGCCAGCCTTAAAGATAAGGTGAACCGAGCCAGACGATGCGCTCGATCAGCCGACGGGAAAACGGCCGTTTCTTCAGCACCGCCAGATGCACTGCATTTCCAGTCGCGACATGTTTATCAATACGCTTGGAAACAGCGCCTGCGATCTTGGCATTGTAAATTTCAAGATCAATTTCAAAATTCAGGCGCAATGAGCGCGGATCGAGATTACTGGAGCCGACATAAGCCCAGACATCATCAACAGACATCAACTTGGAATGGTTGAAAGCACCTTTTGCACGCCAGATACGACAGCCATCTTTCAGCAACTGATCAAATTGTGCTGTCATAGCCATGTCCACCAGCACCAGATTGTTCACTGCCGGTACGACAATATCAACAATAACGCCGCGCCGTGCCGCAGTCACCAGCGCACTCACCAATTCTCTATCCGGTAGTAAATACGGCGTCATAATCCGGATATGCCGCTCTGCGACCGAAAAAGCCCCCATCATAATTTTATGATTGGTTTCAAGACTTTTATCAGGCCCTGAAGGCACCGCACGCACCAAAAGCCCCTCGCCCGGCTGGTAGGCAGGTGGCGTTACCGACCAAGCGGCGCCGCTCAAATGTTCATCCGTCGTAAAACGCCAATCCTCGGAAGCAGTATGAAACAAATCCGTAACCACAGGGCCCGTCAGCCGAAAATGGGTATCTTGTGCTGCGTTATTTTGCGTAAATTGCGTGGTAAATCCGGCGCGGATATTCATACCACCAGTAAAAGCAGTCGCGCCGTCAATGATCAGAATCTTACGGTGGGTTCGCAAATTGGCATAAGGCAGGCGTAAACCCATAATAATATTGCCATTGAAAACTTCAGCGCGAACGTTCTTTGAGCGCAACAAGCCCACAATGCTCGGCGTGGAATAACGCGCGCCTACCGCATCAACCAGAACCCGCACCTCGACACCGCGCAACACCGCATTGCCTAAGGCGTCTGCAAACTGCTTGCCAATCTCATCATTATCAAAAATATAGGTCTCAAGCAGCACGCTGCGCTTGGCCTCATTGATCGCCGCAAGCATCGCAGCATAGGCAATATCGCCGCTTTGCAGCACGTCGAGATTATTGCCGGATGTCAGATTGCAGCGACTGACCACATCGCCCAACCGTTTCATGGCAATAAAATCAGGACCGCTGGCGGCCTTCACTTCATCGGGCGATGCATCATAATGCGACAAGTGATGCAATTCGATATCGGTCATACCGGCGCGCTGCATGCTAAGCGATGTGCGCCTGATCCGGTTAACACCGGCAATCGCATAGACCACTGCCCCGATAATCGGCGACAGCATTATAACGCCGACCCAGCCCAGCGCTGAACGCACTTCCTCTTTGGTCATGGTTGCATGCACAGCAGCAACCGCACCAATAATCAGTGAAAGTCCGAGAACGATATGCGGCCAGTAGACCGGCCAGTATGAAATCAACGTGTTAAACATGCGGGCAAATTATCAGTAATCACCTTATCTTGGCAAAACAATTTACTGATCAATCGCATTCCCTCTTCAATTTAATAAAAACAGCAGCACTTAAATGCCGGAGCAGCATAAACCATAATCAGCAATACTATTGCCACTCACTGTTCTTTGCTGAAAATTAAAATATAGTCATATAAAGATCACGCTATAATTATATGAAATATGCGCTATTTTAGTATAATTAAACGACCATAAACACCTTATTTTATCAACGGGGTAACAACCATGTCTTTAGCATCCGAGATTAAAACACCAGGACAGGCCATTAGTTCCCTGTCGCATAAATGGGGCTGGTTTATCGTGCTCGGTATTGCCATGCTGATGCTTGGCGGCATTGCGTTCGGTAATCTTGTTTTTGCTACTGTCGCTTCTGTCTATTATGTTGGCATCATCATTCTGGTGGCCGGTCTTGTTGAAATCATTCATGCATTCAGTGTTCAAACCTGGAAAAGCTTCTTTTTCTGGATGCTGAGCGGCCTGTTCTATGCTGCAGCCGGTATTCTGACATTCATGAACCCGTTCCTCGCATCAAGTATTTTCACGCTGATGATTGCCATTGCGCTTGTCGGTTCCGGCCTATTCCGCATGTGGGTGGCTTTTCAAAGCCGCAGCGTTAAAGGTTGGGGTTGGCTCTTTGCCGGTGGTTTGATCTCTGTGCTGGCGGGTATTGTTATTGCCATAGGCTGGCCGGTAAACAGCCTGTGGATTCTTGGCATGTTCCTTGCCATTGATCTGGTGTTTCAGGGCTGGGCAATGATTGCTCTGGGTTTTGGCCTCAAAACCATGCGCCGCTAACAACAACCCGAATTATCTGCAACGGGCGCTACCCAGACAATGTCGGGTAGCGCCCGTTTGCATTTCGGGTCGACGCCGCCGCCGGATACTGCTAGAAGGCAGCACTTATTCAATCCCACATTATCCGAGCCCTTTATGCCTGAACAATTTTCTCCCGCCGCTCGTCGTCGCACCTTTGCGATTATCGCGCATCCGGATGCCGGTAAAACCACACTGACTGAGAAACTGCTGTTATTCGGCGGTGCAATTCAGCTTGCCGGCGAAGTAAAGGCCAAAAAGGATCGTATTCAAACCCGTTCCGACTGGATGAATATCGAGCGCGACCGCGGTATTTCTGTCGTCACCTCGGTAATGACCTTTGAATATAAAGATTGCATCTTCAATCTGTTGGATACACCGGGGCATGAAGATTTTGCTGATGATACTTATCGCACGCTGACTGCCGTCGACAGCGCGGTAATGGTCATCGATGCCGCCAAAGGTATCGAACCACGCACACTCAAACTGTTTGAAGTCTGCCGGATGCGTGACATTCCGATCGTCACTTTCATCAACAAGATGGATCGTGAAGCCCGCGACCCGCTGGAAATTCTCGACGAGATCGAAGAAAAACTGGCGCTGGATACCGCACCGATCACATGGCCGATCGGCTCCGGCAAAAATTTTGCCGGCACCTATGATCTGCACAACAACACCATTCGCCGTCAGGACACTGAAGAAGTACCGACACCGGTGAGTGGCCCTGAAGATACGCTGGCTGCCGGTTTGCTGCCTGAAAATGAGCGCGCGGCTTTCATCGAAAGCGTTGAAATGGCGCGCGGCGTTTGCCGTGAGTTCGACCTGCAAGCTTTCCGCGAAGGCCATATGACACCGGTTTATTTCGGTTCCGCATTGAAGAAATTCGGTGTGCGCGATCTGATCGATGCGTTTTGCGACTTTGGCCCAAGCCCGCGTGCACAAGAAGCCGATACCCGCCGCGTTGAAGCCGACGAAGAAAAAATGACCGGCTTTGTGTTTAAGATCCAAGCCAATATGGATCCGAACCACCGTGACCGTATCGCGTTTTTGCGTGTTTGCTCCGGCAAGCTGTCACGCGGTATGAAGGCAAAACTGGTACGTACCGGTAAACCGATGAGCCTTTCTGCACCGCAGTTCTTCTTTGCCCGTTCCCGCCAGATTGCTGATGAAGCCTTTGCCGGTGATGTTGTTGGCATTCCTAACCACGGCACGCTGCGTATTGGCGATACCCTGACCGAGGGTGAAGATTTGCTGTTCCGTGGTGTACCAAACTTTGCGCCGGAAATTCTGCGCCGCGTGCGTCTTGATGATGCGATGAAGGCCAAGAAGCTGCGTGAAGCTCTGCAGCAAATGGCAGAAGAAGGCGTGGTGCAGTTGTTTCTGCCGGATGACGGCTCCCCTGCCATTGTCGGCGTTGTGGGTGCGCTGCAGATCGACGTTTTGACCGAACGTTTGAAAATTGAATATTCTCTGCCGGTTGGCTTTGAAATGTCACGTTTCAGCCTGTGCCGCTGGATATCAAGTGAAGATCCGGCAGAACTTGAGCGCTTTATCACCACGCATCGCGCAGATATTGCCCATGATCTTGATCAGGATCCGGTCTATCTGACGCCCAATGCCTTTTCGCTGAATTATGAGGCAGAGCGATGGAAGTCGATCAAATTCGCCGCGATTAAAGATTATCAAATCCGTGATATAGGCAAAAAATAAACCCGATAAATTATACCGCGTAACTTGCTTTTGTTGTCATCTCTTTGTTTTAAGTGCATCCTGTATAACTTGACAAAAACAGTTACGCGGCTGCCCCTCTTCGGCTTATTCGATGTGTTTACTAATCTAAGAATGCACAGTTTCGCCGTGCAAATTAATATCCAGCCCTTCAATTTCGACGGCCTTGCTGACGCGTAACCCCATGAAGGCTTTGATGAGCAGCACGATCACAGCAGTCATCACTGCGGTGTAAAGCATGGTCACAACCACGCCATAGAGCTGCCTGAGTACAGTCGCGCCCTCAGAAAGCGGATTGATCGCCGCATCGGCAAACAGCCCTGTCAGCAGCGCACCGATAATACCACCCACACCATGGATGCCAAAAGCATCAAGACTGTCATCGAATCCGAGCCAGCGCTTGATTTTCACCGCCGCCAGATAACAACCTGCACCGGCAATAAGTCCGATCATCAAAGCACCCAACGGACTGACAAAACCGGCAGCCGGCGTAACACCGACAAGCCCCGCCACAGCACCAGAGATAATGCCCAGCACGCTCGGGCGCCTGGCCACCAGCCATTCTACCGCCATCCAGCTTAATGCTGCCGCCGCAGCGGCAACCTGTGTATTGACCATGGCCACGCCAGCAATTCCGTTAGCAGCACCTGCAGAACCGGCATTGAAGCCGAACCAGCCCACCCAGAGTAATGAGGCACCTATCAGCGAATATACCAGATTATGCGGCGCCATATTCATCTGGCCATAGCCCTCGCGCTTACCCAGCATCAGCGCCACAACCAGACCGGCCACACCGGAATTGATATGCACGACAGTACCGCCGGCAAAATCCAGCACGCCGTCATCACCCAGAAAACCGCCACCCCATACCCAATGTGCAACCGGCACATAGACTACGAACAACCACAGCACGGTAAAAACCAGTAAAGCTGAAAACTTCATGCGCTCTGCAAAAGCACCGGCGATAAGAGCAGGTGTAATAATCGCAAAAGTCATCTGAAAGGTAATAAACACATATTCAGGAACTGTTCCTGTCAGCGATGCAGGTGTGACACCGGCAAAAAACGCCTTTGACAGTCCACCGATAAAAGCATTGGCACTTCCGCCATCAGTAAAGGCCAGAGAATAACCGGCAACCATCCAGAGTATGGAGGCAAGACAGGCAATGGCAAAACTCTGCATCGTGGTGGCGAGTACATTTTTGCCGCGCACCATGCCACCATAAAACAGTGCCAGCCCCGGTATGGTCATCATCAGCACCAAAAGTGTTGAGGTCAACATCCATGCGGTATCGCCGGTGTCAGCCACAGACACGCTGTCTTGCGCGAGTGCCTGAGTTTGTGCAGTTAACATCAAGCCGGTCTGCACAACCATCATCAGCGTGCAAAGACGCAATATGCGATTTTCTAATATATTGGCCCTTCTGAAATGGCGCATAAAAATCTCCCGTATCTGCCGAAAGCCTGAAACTGCAGGTTTTCTTTGGCTCAACAGAAACAAAGCAATTTTTATGCCAAATTCAGATTGAAGACTCTCAAATACCGTAGAAAAAACTTTCCCATTGTTTTTCCTGAAAAAAATTTCGCGGGCAGCCCAGCTTATTTTCTGATAGGCATTAATATGCAGGCGCGTGCAAAATGCGCAATAAAGTGCGCGTCAAATATCTGCATAAATTTTAATCATTAAGCACATCGAGCCCATTTATTAGGCAATTGCGTTTTAGCTTAAGGCTTCCGCTATTTTATCAGCCAGTCGCAAGGCAACCTCATCCTTATCAAGGCGAGGCCATTCATCAACGCCTGCACGGCTGACAAGCAAAACCTGATTGTGATCGCCGCCCATCACACTACCGCCATCCTCATCAGTACCGACATCATTCGCAACGATCCAGTCGGCGCCTTTTTTGTCGAGTTTTTTGCGGGCATTTTCAATCACATTCTGGGTTTCTGCTGCAAACCCCACTACCAGCGGCGGACGCAAGGCATGATGACCAATCAGCGCCAGAATGTCCGGATTTTCTACCATCTGCAGCGAAGGTGCCGCCTCCCCGCTTTGCTTTTTGATTTTCTGATCAGCAGAATTTTTAGTGCGCCAATCCGCAACCGCCGCAACCATAACAGCCGCATCTGCCGGTAATTGCGCAATCACCGCATCCCGCATTTCCCGTGCGGTCTCCACATGAATAACCTCCACCCCTTGCGGATCAGGCACAGTAACGGGCCCTGATATCAGCTTAACCGTTGCACCCAACCACGCCAGCGCCTGCGCAATCGCATGCCCCTGCTTACCGGATGAACGGTTGGCTATATAGCGCACCGGATCAATCGGCTCGTGGGTCGGCCCTGATGTCATAATGATGGTTTTACCTGTCAGAGGCCTATGCTGCTCCACATTCAGCAATTGCTCAATCCGCGCCACAATTTGTAGCGGCTCGCTCATTCGACCGAGACCAGCCTCGCCTTTTTCGGCCATCTCCCCACGCTCGGGGCCAATGAAATGCACCCCATCCTGATGAAGAACCTTGATATTACGCTGTGTTGCCGGATTAGCCCACATGGCCGGATTCATGGCTGGCGCCAGTAAAACCGGCACTGTACGCGCCAGCAAAATAGCTCCTGCCAGATCGCCACCCAACCCCGCAACCATTTGCGCCATGCGGTCAGCCGTTGCTGGCGCCACCACAATCAAATCCGCATCACGCGCCAGCCTGATATGGCCAACATCCTGCTCATCCTCACGTGCAAACAAATCTGTATAAACATGATCAGCGGCCAGCGCGCCCACCGATAGCGGAGTGACAAATTGCTGCGCTGCCTGCGTCATAACCGGCCGCACCGCAGCACCGCGCTCACGCAGGCGCCTGATCAGATCCAGCACCTTATACGCAGCGATACCACCGCCAATCACCAGCAAAATCCGCTTACCATCAAGGCTCTTGAGAACCGGCTCTGAAGCCTCAGCATACCCTGCAGAAACCACATGGGGATCACCACGGCCGGCCAGCAGCAAACGTACTTCCTCTTCCATGGAGCGACCATTGGCTGCCGCCTGTCGGCGCAGCGCCTCTTTCACACCATCATCAAGATTGCGGATCGTAATGCTGGCCATCATAGCCTCCAATAAAAAAGCGTTATTCCTTTCAGAATAACGCTTTCAGATTGAAATGCAATCATTTGTGCAATCAATGAAATCAATACGGCGATCAAAAACCCATCATAAATAGTTTAACTGTTAGTGCCAGCACGCAACCTGCAATCACAATCAGCGCCAAACGACCCGATCGCGTGTGCCGCGCTTCAGCCTTACCGATTGCCGCAGCCGTCTCATCATCAAAGCGCAAGCCCTTGGCTGTCATCTGATCGAGCTCACCGGAAATACGTTCCAAACGGCGCGTCAGCTCAGGTGTCTGGCGCATGAAATGCAGCAGCGCCATGCCGCTTTCTTTCACGTCACCGATTACACCCACAGGCCCCAAATTCTTGCGGATCCAGTCGCCTACCACCGGCTCGGCCGATTTCCACATATTAAAATGCGGATCAAGCGTGCGCGCCACGCCCTCCACAACCACCATGGTTTTTTGCAACATAATCAGCTCGGCACGGGTTTCCATGTCGAATAATTCTGTCACTTCAAACAGCAGCGTCAACAATTTTGCCATTGAGATAGTTTCCGCAGGCTGGCCATGGATCGGCTCGCCGATAGCGCGGATGGCCTGCGCAAAACTTGCAACATCATGATGGTGCGGCACATAGCCCGCCTCAAAATGCACTTCCGCCACACGCATATAGTCGCGGGTAATAAAGCCATAAAGAATTTCAGCCAGAAAGCGGCGCTGCTGCTTGTTCAGGCGGCCTGTAATCCCGAAATCAACGGCAACAATCGTACCTTTGGGATCAACGAACAGATTGCCCGGATGCATATCCGCATGGAAAAAACCGTCGCGCAATGTATGGCGCAGAAAAGACTGGATTAATGTACGCGCCAAATGCGGCAAATCAAAACCAGCCGCACGCAGACCTTCAGTATCCGACATTTTAATGCCGTCAATCCACTCCATGGTCAGAACGTCACGTCCTGTACGCTCCCAATCCACAGAGGGCACACGAAAGCCTTCATCAGATTTAATATTCTCGGCAATCTCCGAGAGCGCAGCCGCCTCAAGACGCAAATCCATCTCAATACGCGTGGTTTGCGCCAGAGTTTCAGCGACCATCACCGGACGCAAGCGCCGTGTAACCGGCACAAAACGCTCCTGCAAACGCGCCACCATGAAGAAACCTTCAAGATCCTGCGCAAAACGCTGACGCACACCGGGCCTGATCACTTTCACCGCAACTTTACGCGTAGCATTGGTAACAGCAGGATGAACCTGCGCCATGGATGCCGCAGCAATCGGCGCATCAAATTTGGTGAACAGATCGTCGATTGTACGGCCAAGCGAACCCTCAACCGTGCTTCTGGCTTCAGCCTCTGGAAAGAAATCCATGCGATCCTGCAACAATTGCAGATCATTGGCCACATCCTGCCCGACAAAATCCGGCCGCGTAGCCAGAAACTGCCCAAGCTTGACATAAGAAGGTCCGAGCCGGTTCATCGCCCGCGACATACGCTCTGACCGTGCTGTGCCGCGCGTTTTTTTACGTGCCAAAATACCTGCCATGCGATGCGCAAAGGCCGGCAGCCCTGTCAGCCCTTCTGCCGGCAATGCGCTGATCACACCTTCACGGGTCATCACCCATCCGGCATGGAACAGACGAAAACTAGCGGCAATGCGGCTCATAACTCACTCACTTTACTGAAAACAGCAACCACAAGAACCACGGTCACACATATATCGAAGGCCTGATCAGATTTTCCAGCCGGAATGCAGGCTGGCAATGCCGCCTGTGAAATTGCGATAAGATACCCGCGAGAAACCGGCCGCAGTGATCATATTGGCAAAATCCTGCTGCTTGGGGAATTTACGGATTGATTCCACCAGATATTTATAGGAATCGCCATCACCGGTGACCATTTTACCAATCGCCGGAATCGCATGGAACGACCATTGATCATAGATTTTATCGAGCAGCGGCATTTCAACTTCTGAAAATTCAAGGCAGAGAAAACGGCCGCCCGGTTTCAACACACGGAAAGCCTCTTCTAGTGCCCAATCAATATGCGGCACATTACGGATACCGAAAGCGATCGTATAGGCATCAAAGGAATTATCTTCAAATGGCAGCTTTTCAGCATTGGCTTCAACAAAATCCACATTCGCCAACAGCCCCTTTTTGGCAGCACGTTCCTGCCCTACCGCCAGCATTGAACCATTAATATCGAGCACAGTTGTGTGCGCCTGACGGTTCGAGGCTTCAATAATGCGGAACGCAATATCACCGGTGCCGCCGGCCACATCAAGCGAGCGCCAATTCTGGATTTCAGAGGCAATTTTCGGCGGCGCCAGCCATGCAACCATGGCATCTTTCCACACGCGGTGCAGACCCGCAGACATCAGATCATTCATCATGTCATAGCGCTTGGCAACACTATGGAAAACCTCGTTCACCAAGCCTTGCTTGGAGGTTTCATCGACTGTCTGAAAGCCGAAAGAATTTTCCATACCACCTTGCGCACCAACGCGACCGTGATCGGTACTATGATCGGCCGGAGAATTTTGCTGTTGCTGGCTCATCGTTCATCCTGTCCCGTCCTGCCGGAGCAAAACTGCCGCGACCGGACTGCTGCAAAAAGCGATTGAATGTTTCCTGTTCAATCCGCATGCCTCATCAAGCATCTTTCTCTGTAGCATATAAAGCCTGAGCGCGATGTTACAAGCAAATACGGCAAAGTTTGAGCAAACTGAACAAAAATTGAGTACGCAATCAATGCGGCCAATGATTCTTTTTGTGCCGTTTCCATGCGCTGCATCAAGGCTCAGGGTGCGGATTATGGTCAGAATTACATAAAACACAGCAAAATTCAGCAATCCGGCTTTTCCATAACTGTGTTTTGGCTTAATGCGGTCTGGAAAATTCATTGGCTTCAGCTAATAATGGTAAAAATAATTTTGAAAGTAGCGGGATATTATGAGCGTCACGGTAATTGATCATCCGCTTGTGCAACACAAGCTCACCATCATGCGCATGAAAGAAACCTCTACTGCCAGCTTCAGGCGGCTTCTGAAAGAGATTTCACTTCTGCTTTGTTATGAAGTCACCCGCGATCTCGATCTGACAACAACGATGATCGAAACACCAATGCAGCCAATGGAATCACCAATCCTTGATGGTAAGAAGCTGGTCTTCGCTTCCATCCTGCGTGCGGGTAATGGCTTGCTTGAAGGCATGCTTGATCTGGTGCCTGCGGCGCGCGTTGCACATATCGGCCTGTATCGGGACCACAAAACCATGCAGCCGGTAGAATATTATTTCAAAGCGCCGGAAGACATCGTCAACCGTCTGATCATTGTTGTTGATCCGATGTTGGCTACCGGCAATTCGGCGGTAGAGGCGATCACCATGCTTAAAAAGCGTGGCGCCAGCAATATCCGTTTTCTCTGCCTGCTGGCAGCACCGGAAGGTATCAAGCATTTTGCCGAAGCCCATCCGGATGTGCCGATCTATACCGCCGCAATTGATGAAAAGCTTAATGAAGATGGCTATATTGTTCCGGGTCTCGGTGATGCCGGTGACCGTATGTACGGCACCAAATAAGATAAAGTGACCGTATGTACGGTACCAAATAAATAAGCGGCTCATTGTTCGCTAAAGAAAAACGGAGCTCCAGGCTCCGTTTTTTTATGTAGTTTTTATGCCGTTATGGTTTCATAAATCACCGGATTAAGCTGCGGCCTTTGATCAGTAATTTGTATTGCCGCTTTTAGCATCTGTAGCGCAGAATCGGCCTTGCTATTATCTTGCGCATGCACCATGGCCAGCACGTCACCCGCTTTCACGTCACTACCCAGCGCCAAGATTTGTGTCACCCCGACTGCAGGGTCAATAGCATCCTGTGGTCGCATACGCCCGCCACCAAGCGCCACCACAGCCATACCGATCTTACGAGTGTCTGTAGTGCTGATATAACCATCACGCGCCGCTATGACCGGCAACTGTATGGGCGCTTGCGGCAGATAGATCGCGGCATTTTCCACAAAGTCAGACGCGCCGCCAAGCCCCGCCACCATAGAGCCGAATTTTTCAGCTGCATGACCGCTGTTTAAAACCGCCTCTGCTTTTGCCAAACCTTCAATCAGATGATCCGCGAGCTTTGCGCGCACCAGCATATGCGCAGCCAGATTAAGCACCACCTGCAACAAGCGCGGATTGCGTTGGCGGCCGGTCAGAAAATCAACCGCATTTTGCACTTCCACCGCATTACCTGCGCAATCGGCCAGGACTTCATTCATATCGGTTATCAGCGCACTGGTTGGCAAACCTGCGCCATTGGCAACCTGCACGAGACTGCGCGCCAAAGCCTGCGCATCAGTATAAGATGCCATAAATGCACCGCTGCCGGTTTTAACATCCAGCACCAGCCCGCCAATGCCGGAGGCAAGTTTTTTAGACAAAATAGAGGCTGTGATCAGCGGAATAGATTCCACCGTTGCCGTGACATCGCGCACCGCATAAAACCGCTTATCCGCAGGAGCCAGATCACCGGTCGGGCCAATGATAGCGCAACCACATTCGCGCACAACCTTATCAAACAGCGCGTTATCCGGATAGCTTTGATAACCGGTAATAGCATCCATCTTATCAAGCGTGCCGCCGGTATGACCAAGCCCGCGACCGGAGATCATCGGCACAAACGCACCGCAGGCAGCAACAACCGGCGCCAGCATCAGCGATACATTATCCCCCACCCCGCCGGTTGAGTGTTTATCAACAACAGGGCCGTCAAGATTGCGCCATTCCAGCACATCCCCGGAATGCTGCATAGCGGTGGTAAGGGCAACTGCCTCATCACCACTCATGCCATTGAAATAAACCGCCATGCCAAAAGCCGCGATCTGCCCCTCGCTCACACTGCCGTCAGCAATACCGCGCACAAAACCAGTAATATCCGCAGAACTTAACTGCTGCCCATCGCGTTTCGCCCGAATGATTTCCTGTGCCAGCATGTTATCCCTCTCCGACCGGTCAGGCGATGTCACCTATCAGCATCTTGATAATTTTTTGCAGCTTTTTCCCGCCCAAAGGCGCCATGGTTTTGGTTTCATCATGCGACAGTTCATCCCCGCTCATACCCGCGCCATAATTGGTAATCACCGAGCAGGCCACAACCCGCAGCCCTAAAAAGCGGCTTAAAATCACCTCAGGCACTGTCGACATGCCCACCGCATCGGCACCAAGCACCCGGGCCATACGAATTTCTGCCGGTGTTTCAAACGACGGCCCCGAGAACCACATATACACACCCTCATGCAACACCTCACCACAGCGGGTGGCTGCCATATGTAAGGCCTGCTTTAACGCATCATCATAGGCCGCAGTCATACCGGTAAAGCGTGCATCAGTGTGCTCACCGATCAACGGATTCATACCGGAATAATTAATATGGTCATCAATCAGCATCACGCTGCCGGGCTGCATATCTTCACGCACCGAACCAGCAGCATTGGTCAGGATCAGGATTTCAAGCCCAAGTGATTTAAGGGTTTCAAGCACAGGGCGCATTGCAGCTGCATTGCCCTGCTCGTAATAATGGGCGCGCCCTGCCAGCACCATCACCAGCCTGCCGGATAACCGCCCGGTAACCACTTCACCGGCATGACCGCTGACACCGCTTTTAGGAAAGCCCGGCAGATCCGAGTAGCGGATGTGCACCGGATCATCGAGCTCGGCAACCAACCCGCCAAGACCTGATCCCAGTACAATAGCTGCTTTCAGTGTTTCTTTAGGAAATGCCTCATTGAGACGCTTGCGCAGGATAACAGCCGCTTCACCCATAGCCATATCTCAACCAATCACATCGGTCTGAAAACTAAACGGCAGCAGCGCCTGCATTGTCACAGTTTGCACCACGCCGGAACTGTCGCAAAGATGCAGAGGCACATCGGCACCGGCAAACTCCGCCAGCCGCTGACGGCATCCGCCACAGGGTGAGCACTTGTCCAGCTTTTCTGCCATCACCAGAATTTCGGCAATTTCGCCGCCGCCACCCATCACAAAATGCGACAACATCGTGGTTTCTGCACACCAACCTTCAGGAAAGGAAATTACTTCAATATTACAGCCGGAATAAATCCGCCCGTCTTTGGTGCGCAGCGCCGCTCCTACCGGAAATTTAGAATATGGCGCATGGCATTTTTGCATTGCGGCATAGGCTGCATCAAATAAATCCTGAGCCATCACGACCTCCGGTTAAAGTTAGGGCAGCTTCAGGGATAGTCGGAGCCGGCTTCCCCTAAGAAACTGCGTTCAAACAAACAGATAGAGCGGTTTTCCTGCTTCAATTAAAAACGAAAACGCTCTAGATTTTAGAGTTTTCGCATTCTCATAGCTATCAAGTTGATCCAACTTGATAGTGAAATGCTCTAGCGCTCCTTGACATAAGGAATACCTCCCGCTCGTGGCGGCGTGGCCTTGCCGATAAATCCTGCCAGCAGAATAACCGTCAGAATATAGGGCAGTGCCTGCATGAACTGTACCGGCACATCACCGATAAACGGCAGTGACTGGCCTTGCAGCCGGATACCGGCAGCTTCAAGAAAGCCGAATAGCAAACAGGCAAACATCGCCTGTACCGGACGCCATTTTGCAAAAATCAGCGCAGCAAGCGCAATATAGCCCTTGCCTGCGGTCATATCTTTCACAAAGCCTGCGCCTTGTGCGGTAGCCAGATAGGCACCTGCCATACCGCATAATAGCCCGCAAATGATCACGGCACGATAGCGCAGCCATGTGACCGAAATTCCCGCCGTATCAACCGCAGCCGGATTTTCACCGACAGCGCGCAAACGCAGGCCAAAGCGTGTGCGATACAGCACCCACCATGTCAGCGGCACCGTCAAAAAGGCCAGATACACCAGAATGGAATGACCAGAGATCAACTCGGCATAAATATAGCCGATCACCGGCACATCTCTCAATGCCTCTGCTCCAGGCAGATTAATCGCAGTAAAACGCGCAGTGTTGGGCAAAGATGGCGTGCGTCCGCCTTGGCCGAACCATGCCTGTCCGAGAATGATCGTTGTACCTGCTGCAATGAAATTAATTGCCAGACCGGAAACAATCTGGTTGCCGCGATGCGTAATCGAGGCAAAGCCATGCACCAAGGACAGCATCACAGAAACCAGCACTGCAGCACCAAGCCCGGCAATCGCCGAGCCGCTCAATGCGGCAACAGTGCCGGCAGCAAAACTGCCCGCCAGCATTTTGCCCTCAAGGCCGATATCAACAATACCGGCACGTTCGGAATACAGACCTGCGAGACAGGCAAACAACAATGGCGCTGAAAGGCGCAAGGTTGAATCCAGCAATTGAATAAGGGTCACATAGGTTTCCATGCTGCTCACTCCCCTGCCGGTACGGTTGCTTTGTCAGCACTCTCAACCGCAAGTCGCATGAAAAAACGTTGAAAAGCCGGACGGAACATATGCTCCATCGCACCGGCAAACAAAATGACCAATCCTTGAATAATCACAATCATATCGCGTGAAATATTCGGCATATCAAAGGCAATTTCAGCCCCGCCCTGATACAGCATGCCAAACAATACCGCCGCCGGAATAATACCGGCCGGATGCGAGCGCCCCATCAGCGCCACGGCGATACCCACAAAACCGGCACCGGCCACAAAATCGAGCTGCAGACGGTATTGCCCGCCCATCACCGGATTAAGTGCCATCATACCGGCCAGAGCACCGGAAATCAGCATTGCAATCACGATGGTTCTGGTGGGGTTCATGCCTGCATATTCTGCGGCTCTGGGGCTATGTCCCATCGTGCGGATTTCATAACCGATCTTGGTACGCCAGATCAAAATCCATACAAGATAAGCCGCAATCAGCGCTAGAATAAAACTGATATTAAGTGGTGCAGAACGTATCTCCAGACCGAATATCTGCATCAGCCAGTCAAGTTTCGGCAATTGCCCGCCCGCAGCAAATCCGCGGCTTTCCGGTGCCATAGCCCCGAGCGGCTTAATAAAATTGACAATCAGCCAGACCATTAAACTCGCTGCAATAAAGTTGAACATAATCGTAGTGATAACAATATGCGAGCCGCGCCTGGCCAAAAGCCATGCCGGTATCAATGCCCATAAGGCACCAAATGCTGCACTGGCAACCAGCGCCACAATCATAGTGATCCACCATGGCATGGCATTATCCAGCGTCAAACATACCAGCGCCACGCCAAGGCCACCAATATAGGCCTGCCCCTCACCGCCAATATTAAACAAGCCACAATGAAACGCGACCGCAACAGCAAGACCGGCAAAAATGAAATTTGTCGCGTAAAACAGCGTATACCCGATACCCTCACCGGATCCGAACGCGCCCTTGATCATCAGCCATGCGGCATCCAGCGGGTTTTCCCCTACCAGCAACACCACCAGCCCCGCCACTGCAAAAGCCACGACCAGATTGAGCGCCGGTATCAGCCCGTAATCCACCCAGCGCGGTAATTTTGCAAAGGGCTGGCTCATGGCAACATTCCGATCACTGCCTCGGTATCTGCAATCTGCGCATATTCGCCCTGCAACACAGCCAGTGTCAGCGCATGCACATCATCTGCACTCCACACCCGCCCCTGCAAATCCGTGCGCTGGCTACTGGCAACTGCATCGGATGGCACCGTTACCTCAAATCCAAGATTGGCCGCCATCCGTACTGTGGCATCCACCGAGTTTTCCAGTAACACACCGCCAACCACCAGCGAGCGGATTTGCAATTCATCCAGCACATCCATCAGATCTGTGCCGATAAATGCATTATTGGTGCGCTTATCAATCACCGGCTCGCCAATCTGCGGCTCAACCTCGGCTTTAAAATCATTCCCCTCAGTGCCTGCACGATAAGGCGATTGCGGATCAGTGGAATCATGGCGGATATGCACAACCGGCAGACGGCGCTCGCGCCATGCGGCAAGCAACAACTGCAAATTGGCTTCCGCTTGCGGCTGTCCGCGCTGTCCGTATTTCGGATCATCAATCGCTTTTTGCATATCCACAATGAGCAAAGCCGGAGTTGAACTGATCATGAGTGCGAGCCTTTCCCGGCAAGATTATGCGTGTCATCTTTAATACCGGCCATCAACAGGCCGATTTCTTTTTCACTGGCTTCCGGCGTGCATTCGCCAACAACCTGTCCGGCAAACATCACCAGAATACGGTCTGACAACGAGCGGATTTCATCAAGCTCAACGGATACCAGCAACACAGCCTTTCCCGCATCGCGCATTTCGATAATCCGCTTATGAATAAATTCAATGGCTCCGACATCAACACCGCGTGTGGGCTGCGCCACAATCAGCACGTCAGGATTGCGCTCCATCTCACGAGCCAGCACAATTTTCTGCTGGTTACCGCCAGAGAAATTGGCAGTTTTCAAACGCGGATCAGCGGGGCGAATATCATATTGCTCAATCTTGCTGCGTGCATCTTGCAGAATGACTTCTACATTCAAAAACGGCCCTTTGAGATAGTGCGGGTCATCGTGATAACCAAGGATCGAGTTTTCATATTCTTCATAGGCCAGCACCAGCCCCATATGGTGGCGGTCTTCGGGCACATGCGCCAGACCGCGGCGGCGCAGTTCGGCTGGATGCGCATTGCCAGTCACATTCACAGGCAGGCGGTTGAGCATCACCACGCCACTCTCGGCCTTGCGGATACCGGCAATCACTTCAATCAGTTCGGATTGACCATTACCGGCCACACCGGCAATGCCCACAATCTCGCCCGCCCGCACATCAAATGAGACGCTGTCAACCACAGTGGTTTTTTGTGCATTACGCACCATCAGGTTTTTCACCTGTAACAGGGCTTCACCTGCCACTGCGGGCTGCTTGTTCACGCGCAGCAAAACACGGCGGCCCACCATCAGCTCTGCCAGCTCTTCAACACTGGCCTCTGCGGTTATGCGTGTGGCAACCATTTCGCCCTGCCGCATCACCGAAACATTATCGGTAACGGCCATAATCTCGCGCAGCTTATGGGTAATTAGTACAATGGTTTTGCCCTGCTCTTTGAGCTGGCGCAAAATACGAAACAGATGATCGGCCTCTGATGGCGTTAACACACCGGTCGGCTCGTCGAGGATCAAAATCTCCGCACCGCGATAGAGCGCCTTGAGAATTTCTACACGCTGCTGAAGACCCACCGGCAGATCTTCCACCACCGCATCCGGATCCACATCGAGCGCATATTCTTTTTCCAGTGCTTTCAACTGCTGCCGCGCTTTGGCGATACCGGCAGATAAAAGCGGCGCACCCTCAGCGCCGAGCATCACATTTTCAAGCACCGTAAAATTATCAACCAGCATAAAATGCTGATGCACCATACCAATACCGGCTGCAATTGCCGCATCGGGATTGGCAATATTGACCACTTGGTCATTGACTTTAATAGTGCCTTTATCCGGTTGATAAAATCCATAGATGATCGACATCAATGTGGATTTTCCGGCACCGTTTTCACCGATAATACCGTGAATGGTTCCTTTATCGATCCGCAGGTCGATAGCACGGTTAGCGTGCACGGCGCCGAAACGCTTATCAATTCCGGTCAGTTCTAGTGCAGGCTGCGCCATCATCCCATCCGCTCACTATTGATATTGCAGGTTGTAATTGATTCCAGTTGCCGAAACACCCCTGCCGGCACACTATTGCTATAAGCCCCATCGCAGAATGACAAGAAATTAACACAGACAGCGCGTAAGAGTAGCCTGTTGATACAATGAACCAACATGCCCCGTAAAATACACTTCACTTATGCCTCGTCTTCCCGTACTTCGCTAAGATATGAAGCGGCAGAATGCTCTGCAGGATATATGAAAGGGCCCCCGAATGTCTGAAAACCTGTCAGAACGCCTGATTGAGCTTGAAATACGTTATGCCGAGCAAGAGAAAACCATTGAGGATTTATCGGGCGAGATTGCCGAGCAGTGGAAACTGATCTCAGGGATGAGCAAAAAGCTGAACGCTTTGACCAACCGGTTTTTGGAGCTGGAAGAGCAGACCGCACCCGAAGTTGCGGTTACCAAACCACCCCACTGGTAAACTGATACACTGGCAAAATGTGCGTTTTTAAATCACGTCACCAAATAATTTCAGCATAAAGGGCAGTGATAACACTGCCCTTTATGTATTTCAGCCTATATTCAAGCCGCGAAATGATGAAGCGGCTATCGAGCATTTCACTATCAAGTTGAACCAACTTGATAGCTATGACAATGCGATAACTCTAAAATCCAGAGCGAGTGTTGCGCTCCAACCTGATCGTTACCCGCTCTGGAATTAGTATGGGCACTTACTATCGGTTGTATAGTCATGCACCTTGATCTTGCCTGAAATAATGTCAGCCTTTGCTGCTTCAACGGCAGCTTTCATTTCCGGCGTGATCAGTTTTTCATTGTTTTCGTCCATAGCATAGCCAACGCCGTCTTCCTTGAGCCCCATTTGCACAATACCGGCAGTAAACTTATCTGCGGCAGTATCAGCAAAAGCTGCATAAACAGCGCTATCCACGCCCTTGACCATTGAGGTCAGAACATGGCCCGGATGCAGACCATTCTGGTTGGAATCAACACCAATACCAAGCTTACCGGCATCGGCCGCAGCCTGCAGTACACCAATACCGGTACCGCCCGCTGCATGATAGATCACGTCAGAACCCTGATCGATCTGTGATTTGGTAATTTCGCTGCCTTTTGCAGGATCATTCCATGCAGATGGCGTATCGCCAGTCCAGTTCTGCAAAACCTTAGTACCAGCCTTACCAGCCTTGGCACCACCAGCATAGCCGCAATAAAAACGACGGATCAGCGGCACATCCATACCCCCGACAAAGCTGACTGTGCCGGTTTTAGAAGCCATGCCTGCCAGAATACCAACGAGATAACCGCCTTCTTCTTCCTTGAAAACGACCGAGCGCACATTCGGCGCCTCTACAACCGCATCAATAATAACGAATTTGGTATCCGGAAATTCAGCGGCAACTTTTTCAATCGCAGAAACGGCCGAAAAACCGGCGATAACGATAGGCGAGTTACCATCCTGCGCAAATTTACGCAGCGCCTGCTCGCGCTGTGCATCGTTTTGAATTTCAAACTCACGATAAGAGGTACCGTGATCCGTTTTATATTTCGCGGCACCATTATAGGCAGCTTCATTAAAAGATTTATCGAATTTGCCGCCAAAATCATAAACAACAGCAGGCTTAAGTTCAGCTGCATAAGCACCCGAAACACTTAAAGTCGCTGCCAAAAGCCCCATTACAATACGCTTCATAACCACTCGCCCTCCGGATGACGCAAATATCTGCGCTCGTTGTTAATAATGTTCAACAATAGTCTTAAACCTTGTGGCCGCACGCAGCTAGCCAGCACTTAAAGATACTGTATTTTCAGATCAGATGATCTTACAACTATAAATCTGATGTTAATCTGGCACGGGTCAGAATTTTTTTCATCATAAATTTATGCATCAGCACATGTTTAAGCCGCTGGCTTTATAGAGGTGAAAAATCCGGTCGGTTAATTAGCTAAACATCAAATAAAACAAGACACGCCGGTGCCACGTAATCCGCAATAACCTTGAGGGTTTTTAGCCAGATATTGCTGATGATATGCTTCCGCATAGTAAAGCGCGGCGGCTGGCAGAATTTCAGTTGTAATCATACCCAAACCCTGCGTCGTCAGCGCCTGCTGATAGGTTTCCCTGCTTGCCAGCGCAGTTTGCAAGTCATCATCCGAATAAACATAAATTCCGGAACGATAAGTGGTACCGATATCATTGCCCTGCCGCATACCCTGCGTCGGATCATGCTCCTCCCAGAACACCTGCAACAGTTTTTCAAGCGTGATCTCTTCCGGATCATAGACCACAAGCACAACCTCATTATGCCCTGTCAGCCCTGTGCAGGTTTCTTCATAGGTCGGGTTTGGGGTCAGTCCGCCGCTATAGCCAGCGGCAGTGACATATACTCCCGGAAGTTGCCAGAACAACCGTTCCACACCCCAGAAGCAGCCCATACCAAATAAAATTTTCTTCATATTTTGCGGCCACGGCGCCTGTAGCGGATGCCCTAATATAAAATGGCTCGCCGGAATATCCAGCGGCTGGTCACGGCCAGCCAATGCCTCACCAGCTGAAGGCATACGCAATTTATGATCCGGATATTGTCTGAACATGTTCATAACTTTCAATCTGCAGGTCAGCAATCTCTTGGAGGCTTAACCTATCTCTTGCGGGATTCGCCAGGCATAATTGCGATTGTGTAAAACAATATGCTCAACACTAAAAATAGGCCCCATGCAGGCAAATACAAGACAGGCATCATCCAGCCCTCCCAAAAGCCAGACCAGAAATATTGGCGAATAAAGCCGGAAAACATCGATAAATATTCAGGAAAATAATTTTCCCAACCGTCTAGAATCGGCATCATTGCCAATCGTGACAGTGCAACGGAGCGTGCAATGTCAAAAATACCGAACAGTAAACTGATGCTCAGCGACACCAGCGCCAAAACTTTAAAAAATACGCGCATAGGTTCTCATATTCCGCACAATAAAGGATCGTAGCAAGCAATGCTTCCATTTGCATTAAGCTAACGACAGATGTTCCGACAAGGTTCATACCGGCAGTTATGCTCATCAGTTCCTGAATAGACATTAACTGTTTCAATGAAAATTTGCTGCGCTTCGCTTAGTCATCAATCTAACTGTAAATTCATAAGATTCGATATTCTTGTCACGCGCAGCGAATATTTGATACGAGACAGCCCCCAAAACGCTGTTTCTCAGCCAGAAACCAGCTTTTTGAACCATAATAATGCAAAATAAATAAAACCAATACAAACAATATCTTAAGCTAGAAAAGCTTCTATTTTTCAGTCGAAAACAACCATTAGCCAACAGGAAAACTCACTGATTTCAATGAATTGCGAAATAATGGTTGAACATGTTCGCATTATAGCTATATTCCGCGCCGAAACGGTCGTTTAACAGCTGACCACTGTTTACTAAGACGCCGTGGTGATTGATATCATTCAATAATATCAATTTCGAGTGGAGAGGTGGCCGAGTGGTTGAAGGCGCACGCCTGGAAAGTGTGTAGGCGGGGAACCGTCTCGAGGGTTCGAATCCCTCTCTCTCCGCCAGTTTCTAAATTTCAATAAAAATAGAACTATTTTGATTTTCTTAAGGCTGACTTAAGCACAAAGCTGATAACTCCGGCTCAAGAGCGGTTTTCATTTGCAATGAAAGAATATCGCACTGTCTCACTGTTTTGACGTAGTTTCAGGTTAGCCATCCCCCACTCTCCTAAAGCTACTCAAATACCAATAAGATAGAGTTTTGTATGTCTGATTATAAATTTGCACGCCGTAACTTTTTACTTGGCGCCAGTGCCCTTATGCTTGCCGGTTGTGTTTCCAATGGTGAAGCGATGCGTCCCACCGCTCCTTTGAAGCCAACTCCTGTTAAACGCATCACGCCCCCGATGTATTATGCCGTCTCTGATGAAGGCTATGAAGTGCCTGAAGTCGACGTTTCAAAAGTACCTGAAAAATACTGGCGGCAGGAAGTTGACTATCAAACCGATGAAAAGCCGGGCACAGTGATTGTCGATACGCCAAATAAATATCTCTACCACATCAAATCCGGTGGCCGAGCAATGCGCTACGGTATTGGTGTCGGTCGTGATGGATTTGCCTGGTCCGGCCGTGCAATTATTGCCTATAAACGTAAATGGCCACGCTGGACACCACCGGATGAAATGGTCGCTCGTAATCCGTCGCTGCAGCCATACAGTATTGCCAATGGCGGCATGGGGCCTGGCCTTAACAATCCACTTGGCGCCCGCGCACATTATATCCATAAAGACGGCAGAGACACCATTTACCGCATTCACGGCTCGCCAGAGGCATGGACAATCGGTAAAGCCGTTTCCTCGGGCTGTATCCGCCTTCTCAATCAGGATGTGATGCATCTTTATGATAATGTACGTGATGGCAGCACCATCGTGGTCATTCCGGATCCAAGCATGGGTATGCAAGCAACCAGCTGACACACCATCGAAACATAAAAAAGCGCCGGTTAAACCGGCGCTTTTTTATGTGTAACTGGATAACAGCAACAGAAAGCGCTCAGCCTGAATTGCTTTGTAAGATTTGTCTTACTTTTTCAAAATCATGCACCGTATCAATATCACAAAATGCCGGATCATCCATTTCTACAAATCCGGCCTCTGTCAGCAATGAGCGAGCCCCACCCTCACCATTTTCTGGCAAAGTACGCAGATAATCCGGCACGCATAATGCCGGCGGGCCGCGATATGTTTGGGAGCGTGATGCGATAACCGGCGCCTTTATGCGATGGTGCGCAGCCAGCAGGCGTTCAATATGTACGGCTGGTACCAAAGGCATATCTGCCAGACAAATCAGCACATGCGACTGATCCTTCACAGCTCTTAAACCCCTATGCAACGAGCCGAGCATACCCGTCTCGGGCTCCTCCACCACAGCGATCTCAAAGCCTTGGCGGGCATAACCCTGGATCCATGTGGTCTGTTCGGAGCTTTGGGTCCGGCAAGTCAGGATTTTAGCGCCCCAGCGAAACCCCTGCAACATGTTCAGCACATGATGCGCCACCGGCAACCCATTGAGCATTACACCGAGTTTGTCACCATCAGCATAACGAGAGCCTTCACCTGCGCCAAGCACAAGTACTGCCACAGTACTGGCATCAATCATCAGCCACATCCAGATCAACACCAGCTGCTAATTGACGGGACATAATTTCACCCAGTACCGAAACGGCAAGTGAGCAAGCATCACGTACGGGGCCAAACAACCCAACAGGCGCCGCAATGCGATCAATCTGTTGTTGGGAAAAACCGTTCTTCAGCAATATTTGACTGCGCACTGCATGGGTACGCCTGCTACCCAGACAACCGATGTAAAAAGCCTGGCTTTGCAGAGCAACCTGCAGTACCGGAATTTCTTTATCAACATCATGTTGCAAAAAGATAATCGCCGTATACCTGTCGATCTCTGCAAGTGTGATTTTTGGTAAATCGCGTCGAGTCTCAATCTTCAGCGCTTGGGCTGCCTGCTCCAGCATATCGCCTTCCAGCCCTTGCGAGAACAAGACAATGCGCAAGGACGGATGATAATTGGTGCAAAAAACACCATTGCTCCAGCCGGTTACAGCGGGCGCCTCATCAAAGCGTAAAATTTTCTTTTCCGGATCATAGATCAATCGCGCAGACCTGCGTTGCGCATGGGCATTTAGAACCGCCTCGATTACTTGCGGTTCTCTGATGAGATGAATAGCCAGATTAATACCGCCGCCACAGGGCAGCTCCAGATCAAAATAGGCTGAGCCCTTACCAAGCCGCACAACCTTGTCACGGCCTTCAGCAAGCGCCGTCAGCGCCTCTCTGGCAGCCACTCCCTCAACACAGCCACCCGAAACAGTGCCGCAATAAGCACCCGCAGCGGTTACCGCCATATGCGCGCCCAATGAACGCGCAGAGCCGCCGTCAATCTCTACCAGTGTTATCAGCGCACAAGCCTGCCCGCCGCTCAGAGCATCATGGGCAAACCGCAGCACATCGATAGGCTGATCAGTTGCAAAAGCGCGATGCACTTCAACTTTATCAGGCGCAAGATCACTCTTCATATAAGATTTTGCCTTATTATCTGTATGAGCAGCACAAGGTATTCCCACTGTACTGCTCATACAGAAAACGCGTTAACTGCCTGCTTTTTCAATATCTTTAACGGTGATATTGGCAGGCTGGCCGCCCCATTCAGCACGCATATAATTGACCAGATCAGCCAGCTCCTGATTGCTCAGTGCGTTTTTAAATCCGGGCATGCTTTGCATCACTTCGCCATTGGCAAGTTTTTGCTCTGCAATACCATCCAGCAACACATGAATGAGATTGCTCGGGTCGGCAAGCTTAGCACTGGTATTGGTGTTCATCGGCGGTGCAATATGCGGTTTGCCCTCACCATCGACGCCATGACAACCAGCGCAGACAGCCATATAGGCATCACGACCGCTTTGGCGGACGGAAGCCTCAATAGCAATCTCCGGCTGCTTGGGTGCAACCGGCAATTGATCGCCGGTCAGATAGGTCTGAATGGCGGCAATATCATCATCCGTCATATATTGCGATGAATGCAGCAGAACCGGATACATTTCCAGCGTCATCGTGCCTTGTGGTGACATACCGGTTTTGAGGAATGTGCGGATATCCTCAACAGTCCAGCCGCGTGCGGCCAAAGCTTCCGGCGTCAGGCTTGGCGCAGTAATTTTGCCAAGTACACTGCCTTGATAGGCTGAAGCCATTTTCATACCACCAATAATATTACGCGGTGTATGACATTCCTGACAATGCCCCAGAACATCCGTCAGATAAGCACCGTTTGTTACCTCTGCCGAAGCATTTGCCGGAAGCGATAGCTTTCCATTGACAAGGTTCCAATAGGCCATTGCCCAGCGCTGATTAAACGGAAATGGCAATTCCAAAGCCGGATTAGCACGGTTCACAGGCTGCTGGGTCATCAGATAGGCATAGATCGCATCGGAATCAGCCTGCCTGATGGCATGGTAAGAGACATAAGGCATAGCAGGATAAAGCTTTTTGCCATCACCGCGCACACCATCCGCAACCGCATGATAAAACTCAGCCGAGGTATAATTACCAATGCCTGTCTCTTTATCCGGCGTAATATTGGTTCCGTAAATCACGCCAAAAGGCGTATCAATCGGTAATCCGCCAGCATAAGGCGCACCATCAGGCGATTGGTGACAAGCCGCACAATCGGCGACTGCTGCCAGATATTTGCCGCGTGCAACCAATTGCGCTTTATCTTCTGCTGACGCCGTTGCACTCAGAGTTTTTTCTGCGGAAGCGACATCATAAGCAGAGGTTGAAGGCCAGAAAGGCACAGAAGCCGCAGCCAACCCACCAACTATACCGGCACCGATAATCCATTTGAAAACTGGCTTCATTTGATCAGCCCCGGCGTGTTCATCACCACATCACGTACTGCACTGTAATAGCGCACATAGCCCGTGCAGCGGCAGATGTGATCATTGAGGGAATCTTCAATAACCTGCTCAACATTTTCACGTGCTACCGGCTCGCGCTGCAAATGCTCGATCAGCACAGTTGCCGCATTCACAAATCCCGGTGCGCAATAAGAGCACTGGAACGAAAAATGATCGAGAAAAGCTTCCTGAACCGGCGATAGTTTGAGTTCACCTTCCGCATCCTTCGTCGCATGACCTTCAATCGTACGGATCGAGCGGTCATTGAAATAATGCGCGCCGGTAATGCAGGTGCGCATTTCACGGCTGGTGCCGTCGGCCTCATCAATAATCACGGTACAAGCGCGGCACAGCCCCTGACCACAACCAAAGCGCGTACCGGTCAATCCTGCATATTCATGCAGGAAATCCACCATCGACAATTCATCTGGCACTGTAACCGGCCCGATTTTTTCGCCATTAATACGCATGTTGATTTCGCGTGTCTGAATGCTCATGACAATGCCTCTTTAATCTTGTCTTCCGTCAAAGGTAATTCGCGCAGATATTTGCCCGTTGCATGCGCAACCGCATTAACAACAGCCGGAATTGTCGGAATTTGCACGACTTCTGCGATACCCTTGGGATGATCTTCTTGTTCTGTAACCGGCAGAATATTGGCGGTCTGTTTCCACACCGCGACATCCTTGCCGCGTGGCAGACGGTAACGGTTAAAGTTCCAGTCGCCGCTGCCGGGACCGCCTTCATAAAGCGGCATACCTTCGTAAAGTGCATGGCCGATCGACATGCCGATAGCGCCCTGCAACTGACCCGATACAAATTCCGGCACCAGCACACGCCCTGCATCAAGCGTTGAATGATGCGAAAGCACTTTGACCTCGCCCGTACCGCGGTTAACACTAACCTCGATCAGTGCGGATGCCGGTGAAAAACGTGACCAGCTGGCATTATCGATCTGCGGATCCATATAATGCACATTCTGGCGCTCAATCCGCTGCCACACATCAGAACCGGTTTGAATAGCCAGACCATCAATAGGGCGGCGGCTGGTTTCACCCAACACCTCAAAATCAGCCTCGGCCCAACCCCAGCGGTCAAAACCGTGGATCATGGCACCGGTAACCACTTTGGCCTCATGCGCCTTAGTAGCAAGCTCTGCCAAGCTCAGTGTACGGCCGTCAGCCAGCACAAATTGTTCATTCTGCCATGTGGCTCCAGCTGCCTCTTGCAGCGAGACATTCCACAGCGCTGCCGCTGCCGGAATAATTCCGCGTTCATAAATCAGGCGGCAGGCTTCATGCGTGCCGTGGGTGAAATAAAACGCACTGTTTGTAGCACTTGATGCCGATGCCATGGCAGGTGTCCAGCGCGGATCCTGCAACATCTCATCCTGATGGGCTTTATCCATCACAAACGGGCTCAGTGTTACAAACATTTCCAGTGGTGACCAGTTCAGCGCAGCACTTTCAATTTCATCTGCGGGCTTACCAAGCCAGCGCGAACACATCAGTGCCTGTGTACTCACCGCACCGGTGCCAATTTCAACAGCAATATGATGCAAGCGGATTTTGCCATCTGCTGTCAGTGTAACCGCAGCAGCAACAGCCTCATTGGAGTTACCAAAGCCCTTTTTGGCAATGGCGTAACCAACGCCGTATTTCAGCGCCGGATTGGCGGCTTCAAACTCGGCTTTGCGCTTTTCACGATCCGCCCATACCGGATGCGCACGGTCAGCCTCGATCATTTCATGCATACGGCACAGGCTGAGCGGAAAAGCACCGGCAGAACTGCGTTCACCATCATGCAATGTATTGTTAAGACGCAGTTCCATCGAATCCACGCCCAGCTCTGCAGCCAGCTCTTCGACCAAAATTTCTGTGCCGATTTGCGATTCCAAAGAGCCGAAACCACGCACCGACCCGGACATTGGTGCCCGTGACGAGTGAGCAACCGCAGCAATATCATTTTTAGGGAAGTAATAAATGCCCTGCGCCGCACCAGCTGCAACCTGCGTGACCGGTGTGGTGTAGTTTTGACGCCCGCCGCCATCAAGCAACAGATCGGCTGCAAAAGATTGCATTTTCAAAGTTTTTCGATTGATCCCAAGTCGGTATTTCATCCGCACAGGGTGACGTTTAATCGCGGTCTGAAAATGCTCTTCACGGTCAAGCGCCAGACGAACCGGATGCCCCTCGGCAAACAGAGCGGCAACAATACCGTAATAAGGAAACGGGCTGTGCTCTTTGGTACCATAACCAACAGTATAGGCCGGATGCCCTTTGAGCTCACCCACTTCAAAGCTGCTTTTTTTAAGCATCGCGGCGGTGCCGGTCATCACTTCATGCGGGCTCTGGCTGGCCATCACAATTTCCAGCTTGCCGGCTTTGGCATCATACCAGCAATTGCAATTATCAGGCTCAAGCGCTGCAGCATCAATGAAAGGTGAATAATATTCACGCTCAATCACATGCCAGTCAGCGGGCGGCGATTGTAGCTCCGCACGGATCGCATCCGCATAGGCCATACCACGTGCCATATTATCACCGGCCAGATCAGCTTTCGGCCAGTTCACATCATTCTTGTCATAGCTGGCAAAAACATAATCATCATCGACCGGATTGAAGAGGTCTTTAGCACCTTTCGATCCGCCTTCACCCTCAACACGGACAAAACGGAAATTCGACCACGGCCCCTGCTCCACAGGCGCAGTGGTTTCGCCATATTGAATAATCTCATCGCGCTTGGTTTTATAAACACGTTTTGCCACAGAGAAGCGGGCAAAATCACGATAGACCAGAATGGCCAGCGGATGCCCCAAAAATAACGGCACATCACCCTTCGGCAAAAACATCTTCTGGCCGTAAGTATATGAATCGTAAAAATCGAGACCGGCTTTAACCGTGTCTTCAGCTGTCACCAGATAATCCGGCTGCAAATCATCGCCGAGCAAAGACAGATCCAGGCCTAGAAACGGTGCATCGGCGCGATTTGACCAAACCACAAAAGCATGCGCCTGATCTTTTGGCCAATCCGGCATATCTTTAGCACGAATATCACGAGCAAAAACCTTGGAGCCTGTTACCTTGGACACGCCGTCAACACGGCGCTTAAGCTGGGTAGTGCCCTGAGGAAGCGGCAAATCCAAAATCTGATTTTCAAATAATGCAGCGCGCGCCGCACGGATAGGAAGAATGGTTACCGCAATCCCGGACGCTGTGAATTTAAGAAAATCTCTGCGCGTTTGCGTCATATATTATACTCCAAGAGCTACGATTGCACGAAACAACAACATGCATTCCAGACCTTAATAAAAAGATCTAGTGAATACGAAGCTGAAATCAACTGCAATCATCAATAAATATTTACTATAGATGCCATCATAGCAAATATTTATATTTCAAATCACGATAGTCTGCCTATAAAAATTTAGCTTATCTATCAGACTTAATCATGCATCTTATTAAAATAAAAATAGCACTTTAAGTTTCATGAGATAAGCTAAACAAACTTTTATATAAAACTAATATTTCTCACCTTTATGTTTTGAAAGTACCATACTTTAGAACAATTTCAATATTACAAAACAACGCAGATAAGTGATTGTATAATTACACCAACACATAATCGTGAGTTTGGGATTATCCGGCGATAACATGCATCATACGTACCAGCTCCGGCAGTGATCCGACCTGCATTTTACGCATCGCCTGAGCGCGGCGAACTTTCACGGTGATTTCGCTCACATTCAATTCCGCTGCAATCTGCTTGTTAAGCAATCCCGCCACCACATGGGTCACAACCTCACGCTCACCATCACTTAGACTTGCAAATCGGCTACGGATATCTGCAAATGCGCTACGTGCAAGGCGGTTTTCACGATCAATGGCAATGCCCTGCTGGATTGCATCAAGCAAATCTTGCTCGCGAAACGGTTTGGTTAAAAACTCGATGGCGCCTTGCTTCATAGCACGTACAGACATCGGAATATCGCCATGTCCAGTAATCATAATCACCGGCAAAACAATGTTCCATTTGTCCATCTCACGCTGAAAATCCAATCCGCTCATACCGGGCATACGAATATCCAGCACCAGACAAGCGGGCACATCACCGCGATCACCGTCGAGAAAGTCCTGAACCGAGGCAAAAGACTGCGCTTCAAGCCCGACAGAATTCAACAGATCTTCAATGGCCTCACGCAAAGACTGATCATCATCAATAATATAAACCACAGGCTCTGTATTGGGTACGACGGTTTCAATCTGGCTCATGCGGCACCCTCATTTTTCTTCAGTGTAAACTCCACAACCAGACCATGCGGATTGCGCGGATAAGCCCGTATTCCGCCCTGATGGGCTTCGATAATACTGCGGCTGATGGCCAGACCAATGCCGATACCACCGGTTTTTGTAGTGTAAAAAGCATCGAACATCGTCTTTAACCGCTCTGCCGGAACCCCGTTTCCGGTATCGGCAACAGCGATGCGCACGCCGCCATCGGGCTCGCGGCGCGAAGTGACCGATACTTCACTCAGCCCTGTCTGCACCGGAACAGACACTGCACTGCGCACAGCATCAACAGCATTGCCAATCAAATTCAGTAAAACCTGTTCAATCTCGATTTTATCGACCACGATCACCGGCAAATCTTCATCCAGATCAAGGCGCAAAGTAATTTTCGCTCGCTCCAGATCGCCACGCACCAGCGCCACAACATCTGCAATCACAGAGTTGAGCTGTACAACCTCGCGCGCAGAGGGCTGGCGCTGAACCAGCGCTCTGACCCGCCCCACAACCTCTGCCGCACGCGCCGCATCTTTGCTGATCCGTTCTACGGCCTGCTTGGCTTTTTCCAGATTGGGCGGCTCCATCACCAGCCAGCGCTTACAGGCTGCAGCACTGGTGGTAACCGCTGCCAATGGCTGGTTAACCTCATGCGCAATTGACGTTGTCAATTCACCGAGCGTCATCACCCGTGCCATTTGCTCCATCTGCTTGCGGGCATCCTCAACGGCCTGCTGCGCAGTGCGGATTTGCAAAGCCAGCCACGTCGTAACACCAATGGCAGCAATACTGATACCTGCATTAACAATACCGGATTCAGGTGAGCCGCTCAGCGTCAGAAAATAGCTCACAACGGTGAGCACGACACAGAGCAGCATCGTCCAGATCACTGCACTGCGTTGTAATAAACGAACCGAGAGCAGCACGACGGCCACGTAAAAAACAGCAGCAGCAATCTCAAGATCTGTCACCGTATCGGCGATGAAAATAATGATTATCAACACAAAACCGGCGATCAGCTGCCAAATACGGGCACCATCCTGCAACACACGCCCCGTCACTGATGGTGCATGCTTAGCCGAAAATGCTCTGATGTCATCATCATGAGCAATGTGGGCAGGCTGAATGACTTGGCCCGGTTTATCTGCTTGGTTTTTCTGCATTCTCGGCCTTTTAAAAGTCCTTATCTGTCGTATCCGCAGTAACATAGCGCCAGCGCACTGAAGTCACCAGCGGTTCAAGGCTGAGACGCCCGATAATCTGCTCCAGCAAGCGATCCTGATTATTATCCGCACGAAACAGCGCATTCACTTCAACGCGGTTGCTGTCTTCAATATTCGTGCTTTCCAGATCCTGAATATGCAGAACCGTTCCCAGATCACGCAACAACAAAGCCCGCACATGGGCTTCAGCATCGCCCATACACACAATACTTACCGCATAACGATTATCATATTCGGTGCTGCTGGCAGGTTGCCTGTCAATCAAATGCACCAGCGGTCGCAAAAACAGGTTAACGCTGATGATAAACAAAGTCGCCACCACCGCATGGAGATAAAAACCCGCACCGCACATCACCCCGACCGCTGCGGAACACCATAAGGTTGCCGCAGTATTAAGGCCGCGCACGTTGAAGCCTTCTTTAAAAATAATCCCGGCACCCAGAAAGCCGATACCGGAAACGATTTGCGCGGCCACACGCGTCGGGCTGGTATCGCCATCTACGAGCCCTGCAAATAGTACAAATGTCGCCGCACCAAGCGCCACCAGAGTATTGGTGCGCAATCCCGCAAGACGCTGGCGCCACTGTCGTTCAAACCCGATAATGCCGCCCAATAAAAAGGCAGCAGCCAGACTGACGAAAGTATGTAAAAGACTTTCAACTGAGCCCATAATCTATCCTGACACGTCTGTTGAAATGATTGTGCCCCTGCTGTTAGCAACAGCATACTGCAATTTTATGAACTGTTGCTCTGTGCTTAATATACAGGATGTCCGACCGCTACCTGTCGGTTTTATGGCTTTAAAACAAGCAAAACCTGCTTCGATATACTTTGGTATAGGTTGCGTAAACCTAAGTGTAAAAATCTGTCCTTATTCAGCATTGAGGCAAATGCCAGCCTAATTTAAGACAAAGCCAGAGCAAGTGACCTGCTAATCACACTCGCTCACTCACCGGTTTCAAAGGACCAAACCCCTAAATGCCAAGCGACAGTAGTAGTCAACAAACCAAGCCGCAGCAGCAACCGGACTGAGCCTGAAGGTTTCACCGGTGCCGTTGCGGCATCAGAGGTGAAACATGACCTATCCAATTCTCAACATGGCGCAAATTTTGTGCGCTCCGCAGCTCGACGGCGCAATGGCTCCTCGTTTTATACGCTCATCCCGCCTGCCACGTTTCACAGACGGGCCGGATGTGATTGCTGTTATTGCAGACGGTTTTAATCAACCTGTAGCCCGCTGGGTACGCAATCCCAATACCCGTAAATTGGAATGCAGCTGGTCAACCGCCAAATCTGCCGACAATACGAGGGAACAGATATGAGCATTATACTCGATATTTTGTTGCTACTCGGCTTTGCGCTTTTCATGCTTGCAGCCAGCTTTATCCGTCAGCAATTGAAAGCCGGCTTGCGGCAGGAATATCGTGCAGCACAGGCCGAAGAGCTTGAAGCGGAGCAAATCACAGAGCCAAAAACAGCGCAAGCTTTCGGATCCTATAAACACATCTGTTCAGTTTAAGTCCGGATCAAACACAGGAGACCACCGTGGACGAAGACAGTAGTCGGTGGCTGCATGACAGCGGATTAACTTTCCGGTTTGCAGACTTGCATTCAGCGCTTTCAAAAATGTGCTGAGGCCGGTCTGTAAACCGGAAAATCCCGGGAACCCAACAAGCCCAGGAAACGATGTGATCTGAGCAATCAGGTTTCCTAGTCCCGTTATCATGCAGCCACTCCCGTTATTAAATTAAAAAACCGACCTGACATCGGCACGCTCCCTTGCATTCATTTTGGTGCGAGGCCGAGCGCGGTCGCCGTCATTTCAGCGACATTAAAATTGTCGCGGGAGTAAGAACATGAATAAACCACTGAATAAAAATACGTTTAAGGCAGATAAAGCTGTCCCTAAACTCTCATCACGGGCGATGAAAGAAGCGCAGAACAGCCTTGAAACCACGATGGCGAACCTGCGCAGTAATGAGCAAGGGTTGACCAATACAGATGCTGCTTTGCGCTTGCAGGAACATGGCAGCAATGAGGTTGCCCATGACAAGCGCCCCCATGCGCTGATCCAGCTGCTGCAAGCCTTCAACAACCCGTTCATTATGGTATTGATGGCGCTTGCAGCCATTAGTTCTGTAACCGATATCTGGCTGCCAATGCGCGATGGCGAAGATGTTGATTATACCGGCGTTTCGATCATTGTAACCATGGTCGTCCTCAGCGGCCTGCTGCGTTTTTGGCAGGAATATCGTTCGGGAAAAGCTGCTGAATCGCTAAAAGCCATGGTACGCACCACCGCCACAGTGTTGCGCCGCAGCAGTGCAGGCAGCGTAGCCGAGCGCAATGAAATTGCGATGCGTGATCTGGTTGCCGGTGATATTGTGCTGCTTTCTGCCGGTGATATGATCCCTGCGGATATCCGCCTGATTGAATCGCGTGACCTCTATGTCAGTCAGGCCGTATTGACCGGTGAAGCTTTACCGATTGAAAAATACGACACGCTGGGCTCGGTTGCCGAAAAATCGGCTCTCGCAATTGCCGGTGACGAAACCGACATGCTTGATCTGCCAAATATCTGTTTCATGGGTACCAATGTGGTCTCGGGCACTGCCACTGCCGTAGTGGTTGCCACCGGACCGCGCACCTATTTCGGCTCGCTTGCTAAAGCCATTGTCGGGTCGCGCGCTGAAACTGCATTCGATCGCGGCGTTAACTCCGTGAGCTGGCTGCTGATCCGCTTCATGCTGGTGATGGTGCCGATTGTGCTGTTGATCAATGGTTTCACCAAAGGTGACTGGTCTGAGGCATTTCTGTTTGCGCTGGCGGTTGCTGTTGGTCTGACACCGGAAATGCTGCCGATGATTGTCTCCTCCAACCTTGCCAAAGGTGCGGTTGCAATGTCCCGCCGCAAAGTGGTGGTAAAGCGCCTCAATGCCATTCAGAACTTTGGCGCGATGGATGTGTTATGCACAGACAAAACCGGTACGCTTACACAAGATAAAATTATTCTTGAACATCACATCAACACCAAAGACGAGCGCGACGATAATATTTTCCGTCTGGCATGGCTGAACAGCTACCATCAGAGCGGAATGAAAAACCTGATGGATCAGGCCGTGATCCGTTTTTCAAGCGGTCTTGGCGATACATTGCGCTCGGCATCCTTCTACCGCAAAATTGATGAATTACCGTTTGATTTCATCCGCCGCCGGTTGTCGGTTGTGGTGGAAGGCATTCACGGCGATCACCTGCTGGTTTGCAAGGGCGCTGTAGAGGAAATGCTCTCGATTGCCACACAGGTCAAAGAGGGCGACAAGATACTGCCGCTTGATGATCAGAAACGTGCGGAATTAACCGCACTGGCACAGCGCTATAATCAGGACGGTTTTCGGGTGCTGGTCATTGCCACCCGTGAAATCCCGCGCAATTCTGCCAAGCCTCAATATGGCGTGAACGACGAATGTGAACTTGTTGTTGAAGGGTTTCTGACATTCCTTGATCCGCCGAAAGAAACCGCTGCCCCTGCGCTCGCCGCCTTGCGCGACAATGGTGTTAGCGTCAAGGTTCTGACCGGTGACAATGAAATCGTCACGGCAAAAATCTGTCGTGAAGTTGGCCTGGAACCCGGCACACCGGTAATGGGTCGTGATGTTGAAAAAATGGATGATGCCACACTGCGTATCGTCGTTGAAGACACCACTGTTTTCGCCAAGCTGACCCCGCTGCAAAAATCACGGGTGCTCAAAGCTTTGCAAGCCAATGGCCACACAGTTGGTTTTCTCGGTGACGGTATTAATGATGCACCGGCACTGCGCGATGCGGATGTGGGCATTTCAGTGGATAGTGGCGCCGATATTGCAAAAGAATCTGCCGATATTATCTTGCTGGAAAAGAGCCTGATGGTTCTCGAAGAAGGTGTTATTAAAGGCCGCGAGACCTTTGGTAATATCATCAAATACCTGAATATGACGGCCAGCTCCAACTTCGGTAACGTGTTTTCCGTCTTGGTTGCCTCCGCATTCATTCCGTTTTTGCCAATGATGGCTATTCATCTGCTGATCCAGAACCTGATGTATGACATCTCGCAGCTGGCTTTGCCTTGGGATAAAATGGACAAGGAGTTTTTGCGTAAACCCCGTAAATGGGATGCCAAAAACATCGGCCGCTTCATGCTCTGGATCGGGCCTACATCATCGATCTTCGACATCACAACTTTTGCTCTGATGTGGTATGTTTTTGCGGCAAATTCGCCGGAAATGCAGGCACTGTTCCAGTCCGGCTGGTTCATTGAAGGTCTGCTGTCGCAGACACTGGTTGTGCATATGCTGCGCACACAAAAGATTCCGTTCATCCAGAGCACAGCAGCCCTGCCGGTCATGCTGATGACCGCACTGGTTATGGCAATCGGTATTTATATCCCGTTCTCACCATTGGGTGCAGCGGTGGGTCTGGTGCCGCTGCCTTGGGAGTATTTCCCGTGGCTCGCCGGTACATTGATCTGCTATTGCCTCGTCGCACAGGGTATGAAGGCAATCTATATCCGCCGCTTCGGACAATGGTTCTGATCAAGGCAGATACCCCTTCTGAAACCAGCACAAATGTTACGGGCAAATTTTCTGCCCGTAACACACTTCTTGAAAAAGGGAGATGTGCCATGCAGCATTTAAAAATCAATTCAACCCACATCAAAACACTGTGTTTTCAGGCGCCGCAAGCAAAACAGATCCCTGAAAGACAGCCGCCAAAGCGCGGCAAGCGTCATATGCGCGGCGGCTCATACCGCAAACCGCCACTCGGTCTTCTGACCCGCCTGAAATGCTTGTTTTTACTCGGCCTCGGCAGTGTTTTACAACGCATAACACTGCGCCTGTTGCATAAAAAATATCTGCCAGCCAACTATTGCAGGCATTTGCTGGCATGGAGAGCCGAGCTTAATGAAGCTGCAATCCGGTTGCTGCGCCGCTAGAGCGGTTTACGTTTAAATTGGATCATGTAATCCGCTCTAAGTTATTGTTGTTACGCATTATCGTGGCCGTCCAGTGATTCCATTGGACTACGAAATGCTCTAACAACAGCGCAGCGACTATTTTATTTTGCGGTATGATAGGTTTTGGCAGCCGCACAAAAGGCTTCCAGCAAACGGATATCACCCTCCATCTGCTTATATTCAGGGTGCCATTGCACGCCGATTGCAAAATCGTGATCCGGCAGTTCAATAGCCTCAATCACACCATCTTCAGCTAAAGCGGTTACCCGCATTGGCGCTTTAACACTGCGCACCGACTGGTGATGCGAGCTGTTAACATGCTGCTCGGTGGCACCAGTAAATTGTGCAAGCTTGCTGTCGCTTGCGATTTGAACCGGATGACCGGCACGTTTTTTACCACCGGCATTTTCTGTATCATCCGAAACCGAATGCTCCAGCGCATCCTCCACCTCATCCGGAATATGCTGCACCAATGTGCCACCGGCAATAACCGCCAGCAGCTGATGCCCGCCGCAAATGCCCAGCACCGGCATATTGCGCGCCAGTGCACCGCGCAAAACGGCAGTTTCAAAAGTGGTGCGAGCCGGTTTCAAGCGAATAGTATCGGTGCGGGCTTCTTCACCAAACATAGCAGGCGGCACATCAAAGGCACCACCGGTTACAACCAGCCCGTCACACAGATCGAGATAGGTCTCAGCAAGTTCAGCCAGATGTGGCAGCGCTACTGGTGCAGCGCCGGCCTCTTCCAGACAAGACATATAATTCTGCCGGATCGCATACCATGGTGAATCTGAAAACCCGCCTCCCTCTTCACTATCAAGAGTTACACCAATAATCGGACGACGTAGATCTGTGTGTGTCATGCTATACTGCTTCTGTGAAAAAATTGTTCCGGCAGGTTAAATCTCAATCCAGTGATAAACGCTGCGAGCCGCTGATTTTGTTTTCCGCCCATTTGGAGAATTTGAGGATCGGATAGCAATAGATGAAATAGACCATGGCTATCAGCCCGTAAATAAACAACACATCACGGGGAAAACGCAACATTGAAACCTCTCCCTGACGAGTAAGCTCTGAAATCCCGATCACCGACAGAATAGCCGTGCTTTTGATAATGATCACATAAACACTGCTCATCGGCGCGATAGTCAGTTTCAATGCCTGCGGGAGGATAACATGCCACAATTTCTGCAACTGGTTCATCCCTACAGCGGTCGCTGCCTCCCATTGTCCGCGCGGCACGGCATCAATAGCGCCGCATACAATTTCAGCCACATAACATGAGGTATAAAGCGACAGCGCTACAAAAGCGGCCGTGCTGGAATCCCAGCTCAACCATTCAATACCGGTATTTGGCAGCACAAAATAGAACATATACAGCTGCACAAGAAACGGCGTGCCTCGCAGCACATGCACATAGAGCCCAAAGACTGGTGACAGGACGGCAATGCGATAACTACGGACAATGCCGATTAAAGTACCGAGCACAGAACCTGCTAAAATCGCAACCAATGAAATAACAAAAGTCTCTTTAAATCCGGCCCAGAGAAAGGGCAGCAAAGAGACTGTCAGCTTCCAATAATATTCAAACATAGCTTCAGCCTTTCGCAGCCCAGGCAGGACCCGCCAGTTTCTTCTTCACCTGATGAGAAAGAACCAGCATCACACAATAGATCGCCAGATAACCGGCAGCGATAGTCAAAAAGCTTTCATTCGGCCGCACGCGCTCGCTATTCAGCAACAGGCCCGCACTGGTGAATTCAAACACTGTAATCAGTGACAATAGCGAGGTGTCTTTAATCAGCACCGCCGTTTGCCCCAGCACCGGCGGGATCGTATTGGCAAAGGCTTGTGGCAACACGATATGGATCAGCCGCTGCCCGTAACTCATACCCACGGCCTTGGCCGCCTCTATTTGCCCGCGTGCCACAGATTCAATACCGGTCCGGATTATTTCGGACATATAAGGCGAACAGTTAATCACCAAAGCGCCAATACCCAACCACATTTCAGGCCATCTGGCAGTAAAGGGCAGCAAAACCGGCAGGCCGAAATACACCAGATAAATCTGTACCAGCAACGGCGTAGACCGGATGAAAGTCACATAGGCCTGTACCATATTGCGCAGCACTTTCCAGCGCGTGAACATGATGATAGCCATGATCGTTCCGATCACAAAAGACAATACAAAACTGACACCCGTTGCCAGCAAAGTATTGCCTAAGCCCTCGGCAAAACGGTCGAGATATTGCGCAACGATGCGGTAATTAAAATAATCAAGAATGAATGATGACATTATATCGTCCCAGAGCGCTGCATATTTCCAACAGCACCTCACGACCGGCCTTGAACTGCCGGATTAGCCAAAACACCACATAACAAAGAGGCTCTTGCCCGTAGCAGTAAACGGGCAAGAGATTATCGTCTGATTATTTGTTGTCTTTTTCCCAGGCAGTTGTGTTCCACCAATAATCAACCATCTGCTCAAGACGCTTGTCAGAGGTGATCAGCTCAACATAGTTATCGAGCCAGAGCTTCATATGCACTTCATCAGGGCGCACAGCGAAAGCCAGCGGATTTTTAACGATAATACCATCAAGAATTTTCAAGTTACCGAATTCATTGACAAAATTTGTCACATTACCGAGGTCGGAAACCGTTGCATCAATACGTCCTGCAGACAAAGCCTGCGCAACCGCAGCGGTTCCGCCGGTAAACTCTTTCAAAGTCGCTTTAGGCATAAATTTCTTGATGGCTTCACTATAAGAGCTGGCCTGTGTGGAGCCGATATTCAGCCCTTCCTGATTAAGATCCTCCCACTTGGCCAAAGGCGAACCGTCTTTAACCACAGCGACCGTTTCTTCATAGAACATAGGGCGTGAAAACAGCAGCTGTGCTGCGCGCTGCGGGGTTGGCGTCATATCCGCGGCAATCATGTCGACTTTACCGGCCAGCAGTGCCGGAATAAGACCTTTCCAGTCATAATCCTGAAACACCACTTTAACGCCGAGATCCTCACCCATCATACGGGCAAGCTCTACCGCCAGACCGGTCTGCTTACCGTCTTTATTGATAAAGCTGACCGGTGCGCCCTGTGTTTGCACAGCAACGCGCATTTCACCGCGCTTGAGAATTTCATCCATGACACCGGCCTGCGCGGTGCTGATTGCACCGGCAGCAACAGTGGCTAGCACGCCGATCGACAATGCGAATTTTTTAAAAAAGCTCATAATGTTCTCCTCGTTATTATATCGATTTACCCTTGTTCAGACGGGTATTTACACAGTCTTTTCAGTGTATTTATGATAATTTTGATATGCAGCGCTCCCCCTCTGGTCGACAATGCAAGGCTTACAAAACCTGTTCTAGAAAATGCTGTGTGCGCTGATGTACTGGTTTTGAAAACAGCACGGCCGGTGTTCCGGTTTCAACAATTTGTCCTTCATCCATGAAAATAACCCGATCGGCCACCTCACGGGCAAAGCCCATTTCATGGGTCACAACAATCATCGTCATACCGGATTTGGCCAATTCCTTCATCAGGTCGAGAATGCCCCCGACCATCTCCGGATCAAGCGCTGAAGTCGCCTCATCGAACAACATCACTTTAGGATTCATCGCCAGAGCACGCGCAATCGCCACACGTTGCTGCTGACCGCCGGAAAGCTGGCTCGGATAATGTCCGGAACGCTCGGCAATGCCTACCCGCGCCAGCATATCCTGTGCAATTTTCAAGGCTTCCTGCTTGGAGCGCTTTAATACCACGGTCTGCGGCATCATCACATTTTCAAGAGCAGTTTTATGCTGAAACAAATTGAAATGCTGAAAGACCATGCCGATTTCAGAGCGTGCATGGTTGAGATTGGTCTTGGGATCTGAAATCGCCAGATTATTGACCATGATCGTGCCGCTGTCGATTTTTTCAAGCGCATTGAGCGTGCGCAATAATGTGCTTTTTCCTGAACCGGACGGGCCGATAATCACCAGCACTTCACCTTTATCGACGTTGAAAGACACATCTCCCAATGCGCGATGCGCTTTACCATTATTCGTCGCCGGATAGGTCTTGCTAACGTGATCAACCGATATAAATGCCATCTTAATCCCCTTTGACCCTGCTTCTAACGAGCAGTTATGTGTCAGTTATTCAAATCACTTAAATTCATGCCGGCAAAATGCCGTAATATGCCACTGAAACCCCACCCGTCAGGATAATGCTATCATCAGCACACAACTCAACCTGTAAAGTCCCGCCCGGCATATCAACACGAAATTTTTTGAGCGCAGTCCGCCCGCTCCGCAGTGCCGCAACCGCTGCAGCACAAGCACCGCTGCCACAGGCTTGTGTGAGAATTCCAGGGCGCTCATAAACAACCAGCCGCAACAGCGCCTCATCATCCCCCCCCTCAGATACCGGCGCAACAATTTGCGCTACACCAATATTAGCCTGCTCGGGTAAATAGCTGCTTTTTTGTAAAATACTTGCGTGCCGCACAACATCCACCGCATCAAAATCCGGCACAAAATATACCAGATGGGGATTACCCATATTGACTGCGAACGGTTCACATAACGGCCCGTGATTTAAGCTACCCTGATGGTCTTCAAGTGGGCCTGCCAGCGGAATAGTCTGCCACTGCATTAATGCTGGCTCAAGATGCAGACTGACCAGCTTGTCAGCATCATCAGTCATAGACGCTTCAATCATTCCGCCTAAAGTCTCAATGACAACGCTCAGTTTACGCGCTTCCTGCATCCACAGAAACGCTGCACAGCGCGTAGCATTGAAACATGTCTGCGCTTCGGCTCCATCAATATTATAAATACGTAAGCGCATATCAGCGCCAGCTTTATGCGGCGCTTCGAGCACCAGCAATTGATCGCCACCAACACCGAGGTGACGGTCACAAATATGCTTGATCAATGCCGGTTGCGGCCTGAAAGACTTTTCACGCCCGTCAACCAATACAAAATCATTACCCAGACCGTGGGTCTTGATGAAAAACACACCTGTAGCGCCAGACTGCACCATGTCAGAATATGGCCGCATAATTCCCCTCCCTTTCGAGCTGCCTTAATGGCAGTCTCAGGAGGCGGCCTCCACCACCCCCTTTTATAAACAGACCGCCTAAACTGTTTACAAATCCTGTTCCAACAATAATGCGTCTTCCACAGTCCACTGACGACGAACAAGCTTGTAATGATCGCCCTCGACCAGCACTTCCTGGATCAATGGCCGGGCATTATAGGTCGAAGACATTGTGGCGCCATAGGCCCCCGCCACACCGAGCATCACCAGATCACCGCGCTCCAGTGCCGGCAGATTATCAAACTCGCCAAAAGTGTCCGAGCTTTCACAAACCGGCCCAACCAGATTAACCCGCACGGCGTCCGCTTCAGCTGCCGGCTCGCGCACCGGCCACACCGGATGGATGGCATCATACAATGCCGGACGCATCAGATCATTCATCGCTGCATCAACGATAGAAAACTTGGCATTGCCCTGATTTTTTCCGTAAAGCACTTTGGTCACCAGTGCGCCCGCTTCAGCAATAATAAAGCGCCCCGGCTCCATTGTCAGTTCACAATCAATATCGCCCAGAGTTTCACGCAGAGTGCGCGCATAGGCATCCACATCCATACCGGCTGAACCGTCATAGGAAACACCAAGCCCGCCACCCAGATCAAGCCGTGAAATTGTCAGTCCTTTGGCACGGATATCCTTTGTCAGTTGCGCTACCCGCTCAAAGGTCTGGCGATAGGGTGTCACATCGGTAATCTGCGAACCGATATGCACTGCAATACCCACCACATTGATTTCTGCTCGTGCTGCGGCATCGGCATAGGCTTTCAGCGCTTCTGAATAGGCAATGCCAAATTTGTTTTTGCTGGTACCTGTGGTAATTTTAGGATGGGTCAGCGCATCCACATCAGGATTAACACGCAGCACAATAGTTGCCACTTTGCCAATCTGTTTTGCCACACGCGAGATAGCATCCAGCTCTTCAACCGATTCCACATTCAGCTGATGGACACCATGATGAAGCGCAGCTGCTATTTCATCATCGGTTTTGCCAACACCCGAAAAGACAATTTTTTCTGCCGGTGAGCCCGCAGTCAATGCACGATGCATCTCGCCGCCCGACACGATATCCATGCCGCACCCCTCACCCACCAGCAATTTGAGCAGGGAAAGATTATTATTGGCTTTTACCGCATAGCAAATCTGCACATTGAGATCACTGAGCGCTGTTCGCAATTGCGCAACGCGTTCGCGGATTGCGGTCGCTGAATACACATAAAACGGCGTGCCATATTGCTGTGCAATAGCCGAGACAGCAACTTTTTCAACAGTCAATTCACCGTTTTTATAACCGAAATGCGTAACATGCGGACGCGAAAACTCAGTGGTCATTTTACCCTCAAACTCTTAAAACAGCGATATCTTGTGCAGCCGCTATTTTCATATTTCATAGTTTTAAGCTATCAGACCCGTGACTGCGGTCAAATTCATAATAATGTCTTTATTATTCATTTTTGATATGTTTTATATGGCGTGAATTCGGATCACAGGAGAAGCACCGATGCGTCTGACCCATCGTCAGCTGGAAATTTTTCAATCACTGATGCATACGCTGAATGTTACCGAAACAGCTGAGCATCTGGGCTCCTCGCAGCCAACCATCAGCCGCGAGTTAAAAGACCTTGAAGCTATTCTCGGTTTTGCTTTGTTTCACCGTGATAACCGCCGCCTTAAGCCCACTCAGCAAGCCGCAGCTCTTAATGTTATTGTCCAGCGCTCTTTTGTGAGCATTGAGGAAATTGCGCGCACAGCCCGCGCTATTCGTGGTGATAATCTGCAGCGGGTTTCTATTGCTTGCCTGCCTGCTTATGCCCATGCGCTGATCCCTCAGGCGACCAAATTATTTTTGCATGACCACCCTGAAGCACTGGTCAAAATCCACTCACTGGAAGAAAGCGCTTTGACCCGTGATCTGCTCGGCAAGTTTTTCGATGTCGGGCTGGTAGAAGGCAAGATTAATCTCAATGCCTCAGCAACACTTGAGGCCTATACCGGCGATCTTTTATGCATTATGCCCGCAGACCACCCGCTGGCAGAATATGACATGCTGGATATTGAGCAATTCGCGGGGCATAATTTCATTTATTATTCTGATGAGGATTATTACCGCCGTCAGGTCGATCAGCTTTTCAACAGTGCCGGCATTAACCGCAAACTCACGATTGAAGCCACAACGGCGTCATCCATCGGTTCTCTGGTGGCGGCTGGCATCGGCATTTCCATGATTAACCCGCTCAGCGCATTGGCCTATGAGGGAAAGAACCTGCTGATCCGCCCGATACGTCACTCCATCCCTTATTATGTGAATATCTGGCAGCCGGAAGATATCCGTCGTGGTGCACTTGGAGCACAATTTGTACAAGCCATCACCATCGCTGTGGATAATATTGTGGCGCGGCTCAAAGCACGTGGCCTCTGTGCATAGATTGAAGCAAAAACTTCTATGGGCTTGAGTATACCTTGCTAACAAAGCGATAGAACGCGGTATTTTAAGCTCACCATCAAGGGTTGAACTACGCTGATCTGCTTTGCTCTGCATGCACATAGCGATATAGTCCGTTGTTTATAAGACAAAACATATAATCAAGAAAGAATCCTCTCATGGCCAATCCGGTTTTCGCATCTCTCGGCAACACTATTTTTGAAACCATGTCGAGGCTGGCCACGGAAACCGGCGCCATTAATCTGGGTCAGGGCTTTCCTGAAGGGCTGGAGCCACAAGAACTCATTGAAGCCGCCATAACCGCTTTGCGTGAGGGTTCACATCAATATCCGCCAATGCTCGGCCTGCCGGTACTGCGCAAGGCTGTGGCAGACAATGCCCGCCGCTTTTTTAATATTGATGCCAATTGGGAAACTGAAATCCTGATCACCTCAGGCGCTACAGAAGCACTGGCAGACAGTTTTCTGGCGCTCATCAATGCGGGTGATGAGGTAATTACTTTTGAGCCGGCCTATGATGCTTATGCCCCGCTGATCCGCCGCGCCGGTGGTGTGGTACTACCGGTGCGCTTTGCACCACCACAATGGTCTGTGCCCGAACAGGCACTCAGCGATGCGATTACACCACGTACACGTTTCATTGTTGTGAACAATCCGATGAACCCGATCGGCAAGGTTTTTAGCTCTGAAGAGCTGAACTTGATTGCTGGGCTGGCGCTCAAACATAATCTCATCATCATTGCTGATGAGGTTTATGAGCATCTGGTTTTCGATGAGAACCGTCATATATCGCTGTTTTCGCTGCCGGAAATCCGCAACCGTGTTGTACGCATCGGCTCTGCCGGTAAAAGCTTTTCGCTTACCGGCTGGAAAGTCGGCTACATCACTGCCGATGCCGCGCTGATGAGCATTATTGCACGCGCGCACCAGTTCATCACCTTCACAACACCACCGGCATTACAGGCAGCGGTGGCGGTGGGGCTCAACCTGCCGGATAGCTATTTCAATGGCTTGCGACAGGAGCTGGCACAGCGGCGCGATTATCTGGTATCGGGCCTTCGCACAGCAGGCTTTAGCATAGCGGATGCACCGGCAACCTATTTCGCCGTGGCCGATATCAGTGCGCTGGATAGCAACGGTGATGATCTGGCCTTCAGCCAGCGCCTGACCAGAGAGGCAGGCGTCACACCGGTTCCGGTTTCAGCCTTTTATGCCAATACCGATGTAACCAGCCATGTGCGGTTTTGCTTCGCCAAAAAACGCGATACACTGGAGCAGGCAATTCACCGCCTTAGCCAGTGGCGTGAGAAAAATGCCCCCGTCAGGTAATTTCCAGATATTCTTTCAGCGGCATATCATCATGGGCTGGCACGGTCTGACGCTCAATCATACGGTGGACGCGTGGTTTTTCAGGGCCCTTATGCAGAGCCAATAATTTCTGCGAAACTTCAGCATCGGCAAATGTGCGGCGCTGATTATGGCGCACATATTCCACCCATGTCGGCACATGGTAACTCTCGGTCCACAAATCCGGATTTTCCAGATCGCGCAGCAATGCCCATTGCTGCGCACCATCACGGATGCGGATACGGCGGCGCGCTGTCATGCCCTCTAAAAAGGCTGGCACATTGCTCTGATCAATATGATAATCAACCATCACCATAATCGGCCCGCTGCGCGGACGGATATCCAGCCGCAATTGCGGCTCAGAAAACTGGTTGAGCGGATCAAGATTAAGCTTGTCAAATTCCGGCAGCTTAAATACCAGCCCGACCAGCGCTCCGCCAATCAATGAAAAAGCGGCAACACTTAAAGCAACTTCAACACCATAGCCGTCTGCAATCGAGCCCCATAGCCAACTGCCCGCAGCCATACCGCCAAAGGTTGCAGTTTGATAAAGCGCCAAAGCACGCCCCACGACCCAGCGCGGTGTAGACAGCTGAATGGTGACATTAAACAGCGATAGCGCCATAACCCATGAGGCACCGGCAGGCAGCAGCAGTAAGCATGTCAGAAAAACGGAATGGCTGAAAGACAGCAGAAAAACGCTGAGGCCGAATGTAATAAAAGCAGCACGCACAATGGTTTCATTGGCGAATTTTTCACGCAGCCGTGCTGAGCTTAAAGCACCGGCAATCGCACCAAGACCAAAACCGCCAAGCATAACACCATAGACCAGCGCGGTACCCTGCACCAGATCGCGGGCAACCAGCGGTAGCAGCGCCAGAACAACAATCGCAGACAGACCAAACAAGAAGCCGCGAAACATAACTTTGATCAGGTTTGGCGACATAGATACATAGCGCAGCCCTGCAGAGAGCGCACGGCCGAATGTCTCACGCGGCAGGGTTGATTTTGAAACCGGCGGTTTCCAACGCAGCAGCGCAATGATCAGCGGAATATAGCTGAAAGCATTAATGATAAAGGCAAAGGCCGCGCCTGCCACAGCAACAACCAAACCACCAATAGCAGGGCCGAAACTACGCATGGCATTAAAGCTCATGCTGTTCAGCGCCACCGCATTCGGCAAATCGCTGCGTGGTACAATATCGCCCATTGAGGCCTGCCATGACGGATTATGCAAAGCCCCGCCACAGCCGATCAGAAAAGTAAAGCTCAGCAGCAACCACGGCGTAAGCCAACCCATATAGCCAAAAATTGCCAGCGCCAGCGACACCAATAACATCATAAACTGCGCGATCAGCATGATACGGCGGCGGTCGTAATTATCGGCTAAAGCACCGGCAAACAGTGAAAAAAACATCACCGGCAAAGTGGTAGAGGCCTGCACCAGCGCCACCATATTGGATGATTGAGCGATTGTCGCCATCATCCAGCCGGCACCGACTGTCTGGATCAGCCCACCAAGATTCGAGGCAAGCGTTGCAGTCCATAGGGAGCGGAAAGCTTTATGTTTAAACGGGGCTAAAGGGGATACACTTTGCGACACCGCAGAATTTCCTAACCGAAGCAGATGCTCCATCATGCACAGTTCGGCACCATAATCACGCCGAAAAATCAAACAGCTTGTAAAATCAACACCGCAGCACCGTCAGAAAACCGGAAGCCGCATTAATGCGCCGCCTCATTCAGATTTATTATAAAGCGACGCAATTTTGTCCTTAAACCTAACCATGTCATACTGTCTATGCAACATGTACTCTGTTCAAACGCTAATAACGAAGTTACAGCTATAAGCCGAATAAATAAAAAAATTATTGCAAGCCAGCGGTGGGATAAAATTTGTCATGAGTGAAATCAGACACCTTGCTCAAGCAGATATGCCCGATGTCACACACCTTTTTCAACAGATCTTCCGCGATCATACCACACCGCCATCAGCGGCGCTCACGGCCTATTTGCAATATCTCTATATCGGCTTTGCGGGTGAGCGCACCCCTGCCTCCAAAGTGCTGACTGATGACCATGGTGCAATTTGCGGTTTTATCGGCATTCATTGTTTTGATTATATTTATAATGGTCAAACCTTGAAAGCCGCCATGGTCGGCTCGCTGATGGTGGAAAATCATGAACAGCAACCGATGGGTGGTGCGCGCCTGATGCGCAGCCTGCTTGATGACGATTATGACCTGATCCTCACTGAAACCGCCAGCGAAACCACCGCCGCGATGTGGAAAAAACTCAATGCCGTGCAGCTGACCGGCTATAGCCTCGATTGGCTGCGGATTATTCGCCCGCTCGGTTTTGCGGTTGATACGGCTGCATCAAAAGTCAGGCTCTTCAACCTGTTCAAACCGCTTACAAACTGGGTTGATGGTCGCAAACGCCTAACTATGGCCGGCAACAGTCTGCGCTGGTCAGCCACCCCGCAAAACTGGCCTGCGGCTCAGGCTTTGCAATGCAGCGCAATTAATGCCGCTGAATTTGCAGAGCTTTATATGCAGTTCAGCAACAGCTTTTCCTGCCGCCCGCAATGGGATGAACAGCAACTGACTGCCCGCCTAAAGGATGCAGTGCAAAAACCGGATTATGGGGACGCCCATATGGTCAAACTTACCACCAAAACCGGCAAAGCCGTCGGGCTGTTTCTCTATCATCTGCAAACAGGAAAAACGGCACGGGTGCTGGAACTACTCAGCCATCCCAAAGCCGCAAGTCAAACCATTGATGCGCTGGTTCATCATGCCGCCTGCAATGGTGCCGTTGCTATTCGCGGACGCACGCAGCCTGAGATGATGGAAGCCATGCTGGGTAAGCGTATTGCTTTCACCCATCTTGCATCGACCATGGTATGGGCAAAAAACCCGGACATGTTACAGCCCTTCATGCACGGTCAGGCACAGCTCAATGGTCTGGCAGGCGAGCATTGGAGCCGGTTAACCGGCAACAGCTTCTGAAATAAAAAGCCGCCTGTTGAGGCAGCTTTTTATTTTAAAGGAAGTCTTTTACCGGCTCAACCAGGAGTGGCGGCTCATGCAATGCGCGGGTTGTTTTGCGCTTGGCAGTAATATCGGTCCACACATGCTGCACCTGTGTTGCAGTTAAACTGGTCGCTTTAGCGGTATCTTCAGCACTGATGCCATGGTTCATGGCATAGAGACACAAATCCATCAGATGATAAGGCAGTGAGAAATAAAATTCTTCCTGCGTTTGTGCCAGTGAAAATGTATCGGTGGTCGGCGGGCGCCTGCGGATATCCGCAGGCACACCCAAATGCTCTGCCAGCTGGTAGACTTGTGTTTTATAAAGATGGGCAATCGGCTTTACATCGGCGGCGCCATCACCGTTTTTAACAAAAAAGCCCTGATCATATTCCAGCCGGTTCGGCGTGCCGATCACTGCAAAATTCAATCGGTCCGCATGGTAATACTCAAACTGCTTGCGGGTACGTTGCTTCATATTGGTGGCAGCCACAATGCCAAGATAAGCTTCTGGCGTCAGACGGATTTTCTGCTGTTCTCCATCCGGAGACTGCACCACCAGCGATGAAATATTGTAGCCGCCATTTTCAGAGGCATTATTGATTACCAGCTTGGAAGCCCAACCCTCACCATAGTTTGGCACAACAGAGCGGATAAAATCATCGCGGCGGCTGTAGCAGCCCATAGCCGCAAGTGCAGGGCCAATATCTTCAATCACGGTTTGGATACCAAAAGTCTGCGCGAGTTGTTGCCCGAGAGCCAGACTTAAAGGATCAGAATCATTTTCAGGCATAAAAATGCCAAAGACTTTATCAGCACCCACCGCCCTAACGGCCAATGCTGCGCTGACACTGGAATCGATACCACCGGAAATACCAACCACCAGACCGCGGCGGCGCAGGCCACGCAACTGGCTGCGCAATGCGCTCGTGATCTTTGCCACTTCCGCTTCTGCATCAATGATCATGGTCTGCGCAGAAAATCCTTGCATGTTATTCATCCTGAAACTGCCTGTAATTTTGTGCCAATATTTCCGCCGCCAATAGACGGCTCACTTTACCTGTATCGGTACGCGGTAATTCATCCACGATAGAGACAAAAACCGGCACCATAAAATCTTCCAGATGCTGACGGCAAAACCGAATAACCTCTTTATCACTAAGAGTATCATCAGCTGCGATCACCATTGCGGTGATCGCCTGCCCCAGCATTGCATCCGGCACACCAGCTACCACGGCCTCGCGAATTGCGGGGTGGCTGTAGAGCACGGTTTCCACCTCTTTAGGCGGCACTTTTTCACCGCGCGATTTAATAATATCGTCTTTGCGGCCAATGAAATAATAATAACCGTCAGCATCCATACGCAGCAAATCACCGGTATGCAGCACTTTTTCCCAAGGGTTGCGGCCGGTTTTCAGCACAGCTTCACTGGCCGGTGGATTATTCCAATAGCCCTGCATAACATGGGGTCCACGTATCACCATTTCGCCTGCTTCACCAATAGCTACCGGCGCGCCATGCTCATCCACCAGATAGACCTCGCTATTGGGCAGCGCTATACCCACTGAATCCGGTTTTTGCGTAATCATATGCGGCGGCAGCCATGTGCAACGCTTGCATTCGGTCATGCCATACATCGAATAAATCTGCGTGGTCGGGAGAAGTTTTTGCAAAAATGCAATATGCGGTACCGGCAATTGCGCTGCCGTATTGGTAATATAGCGCAGATCCGGTAAAAACCCCGGCGCAAAATCGCGCATTTGCATCATCAATGCAGACATTGTCGGCACAATCGGAAAGCCGGTCACTTTTTCTGCATGCATGGTTTCAAAAACCGCGTGCGGAAATGCAAACGACTTTTCCAGCACCAATGTCGCGCCGAGTTTCACTGCCATCAACAGCTGATAAAGCCCGTAATTGAACGACAGCGGCAAAACCGATAGGATAATATCATCCGCGCTATTGTCTAACAGGCCGGTCAGCGCATGAGCCGCCGCTTCAATATTACGGTGTGTCATCATCACACCTTTCGGCCGCCCTGTAGAGCCGGAGGTGTAAATCAGCATTGCCAGATCAATATCAATGCCGTGATTATCAACCGCAACCCCGTCGCCTTGCGGCACAAGACTATCTTCAAAAGAGATCGTCTGGCGCAGTGAGCGCGACTTTTTTGCGCCTGCTATACCCTGCACGGCAAACACCACAGGAATATTGGCCAGCGCCTCTGCCTCGTCAATCACCGGCAATAATTTGGCCAGTGTCAGCAGCGCTGAGGGCGTGCAATCATTGAGGATATAACTCAGCTTATCCGCTTTGGTTGACGGGTTAACCAGCGTAAAAACCGCGCCAGCCTTTAAGACAGCAAATACAGAGACCGCCGCCTGCCAGCAATTATCCATAAAGATAACAACACGATCGCCGCGCTTTACATTGTGCAGCAGCAGATTGCGTGCCAGCGCCTCGGATTGCAAATCAAAATCCGCATAAGCAAGCCGGTGCTGCCCTGTAACCAAGGCAGTTTTTTTACCACAGTTTTGCGCATGATTTTTGAGATAGCGTTCAATCCGCATGAGCGATCAGGCAGCCTGACGGGTCGTTACAAATGCGTGGATTTTTGACACGCTGTCGAGATGTGCAGGGATAATATCCGCATCGGCCATTTTCACACCAAACGCTTCATCAATAAACGCGACCAGCTCCAACACACCGGTTGAGTCCATAATATCATTATCGATCAGCGAGGCATCATCGGTCAGATCATAATCTGTATCGCCGAAGAGAAAGTTCTCAATGATGAATTCCCGCAAGCGGATTTTAACTGTGTCAGTCATAGAAATATCCCGTTTTATTATCTGCTTTGATTTTTATTCAAAACAACTTTCTGAGCATTCACGAATTTAACATTTACAATCAAGTATTTTGAGAACTGATCTTAACGCTTAAACTTAACGCACTCAAATTGTCCATTAAACTTTGTTCATTTTGAACTATTTCAGAGAAGTGGTAAATTTTTGCAACCATAACTGCGTTGAAAGCATACCAATATAGGCTGTATTATCTCGAAATCCGCTCAAACCCTGTTCTTTATTCTTGGCGCATAATTTTGAAACGGCTTTCGTATTAAAATAGCCGCTCTCTTCAATACGCGCCTCACTCATCAGGTCACGTACATAATCCAGCTCACCTTTGCCGGTAAAAGACTGGCTGTCTGGTGCACGGTAAGGCTGTTTCTGCCGTTGCAGAACCTGTGCCGGCACACGCTGCTTTGCGACCTGACGCAGCAGGTATTTCTCTGTCAGCCCCCGTAATTTGAGCGAGGGGTGCAACTGCGCTGCAAACTCTGACAACCGGTGATCAAGAAACGGAAAACGCGTCTCAACTCCATGCGCCAAGGCCATACGATCGCCCTGACTGGACAAAATATATGACGGCAGCAAAAACCGGCATTCAAGATATTGCGCCTGATGCAGCTCATGCCAGCGACCGAAGTCGTCCGGCAATTTGGATGCCAGCTCTTCGCCCGCATCATAATCACCAATTTCAGCTTTAAGACCACGCGAGAAAAACAGCTTAGCGGTACTGGTTGCCTTCATCCGTGGCCGGTGCGAATAGAGCGGATCGGTAAGATCAATGCCCTCAACACCAAAAAATGCGGCCAGATATTCCGGTGTTTGTGCTTTTAGCCCCGGAAGATAGGGATAAAGCTTGCGGAATAAATATGGCCTGATCTGCGATTGCGGCTGGCGGGCGCAGAACCGTCTGACTTTGGCTTCACGGAAAATATCATAACCGGCAAACAGCTCATCTGCCCCCTCGCCGGTCAGCACCGCTTTCATGCCACTGTCACGCACCAGCTGCGCCAGCCGGTATAAGGGCGCGGGAGCTGTGCGCACCAAAGGCACTTCAGCAGCACCGATCACCTGCGGAAATATAGCCGCAATATCCCCTTCGCCAATATTAACCGCGTGATGCTGTGTGTGCAGTGCCTGCGCCACTATCTGCTGAAAACGGCTTTCATCATATTCACTATGGTCAAACCCTACAGAGAAACTATGCAAATGGCCCTGCGTTAAAGGCTGTGCCAATGCTGCAATCAGGGATGAATCCAGCCCGCCGGAAAGATAAGTGCCCACCGGCACATCTGCCTGAATGCGCAATCTCGTTGCATCCTGCAGCAAGGCTTCCAACGCCTCTGCGGCCTCATCTTCATCTGTGATCACTGCATCATCATGACGATCAGGATAATCCAGTGCCCAGTAACGGCTGATTTGAACACCCCGCGCATCACATATCATCATATGCGCCGGTTCCAGCTCGAAAATATCACGAAAGGCTGTACGCGGGGCCACCGGTGACCACAGCGTAAAAATCTGATCCAGCGCCAGCGGATCAAGTTGTGCTTCAACACCGGGTGCGCGCAACAATGCTTTGATCTCTGAGCCAAAATACAACACGCCATCGCTATATGTATAAAACAGCGGCCGCACGCCCATGCGATCACGGGCAATAAACAGCCGTTTTTCTTTTGCATCCCATAAAGCGAAGGCAAAATCACCGTTCATATGCTGAAGGCAATCTGCGCCATAATGGGCATAGAGGTGCAGGATCACCTCAGTATCGCACTGCGTTTTAAACCGCGCACCTTGCGCTTCCAGATCACGGCGCAGCGCAACATGATTAAAAATCTGTCCGTTAAACACCAGCGTGAAACGCTGATCAGCCATGCTCATTGGCTGCTGTCCGTCACTGACACCAACAATCGCCAGCCGCTTATGCGCCAGCCCCACACCATCAAGCGCGATAACGCCTTGCTCATCCGGCCCGCGATGGGCAATGGCATCAGCCATTTTGCGCAGCAAAATATCCGGCGACTGATCCGTTTTTACCTGTCCGAAATATCCTGCCAAACCACACAAAATGCCATTCCCCCGCACAATTAATAGCAGCCCTTCACTCTTCTAGCGCAGGAGACAAGGTTTCGCAAAACAGCATTTTTATTACAATGACAGACCCGACTGAATTGTTGTTTCACGGTTAATAGCGGCTGTAGTTTCTTGGCAATCATTATAAGCCGGTAACATGTGCAAAACAGGCGCCATACTTGCTCAGGCTTTCAAAACATCACATAGTCGCTTTTAGCTTCAACTTACGAAAAGTTTGTTCTAAAAGGCTAAACGAAATCATTGCAAAAATTTCCACCCCTTACCGCAACAAAGCGCAGGGCTGGACGGCAAATATGGCCGACGCTGACAAGTTAATGTTTGCTGATCCAATCTGTCGCTTTTGGTAAGGACACAAAATGCAGAAGTTTAATCTTTCCCGCCGCCAGACACTCGCAGGTCTTGGTGCTGCCGGTGCGCTTGGTATGTTTGGCTCACCGCTGACACTTTCAGCCCGAGCAGATGCCACGCAGATCAAAGCCGTGTTGGGGATCATCCGGCTTGCAAGTCAGGCACCAAGCTTTATTGCGCAGGAACGCGGCTATTTCAAAGCTGAAAACCTCGACATGGAATTCAAATATTTTGAAGCAGCACAGCCTATGGCTGTTGCTATTGCCGGTGGTGATGTTGATTTCGGCGTAACGGCTATGAGCGGCGGCCTGATCAATCTGGCAGAAAAAAACGCAGTTAAAGTTATCGGCGGCTCGCTGCAGGAAGAAAAAGGCCTCGCCGGCCAGATCATTCTTGCTTCCAATAAAGCCTATGAAGCAGGCCTGACCGATCCGAAGCACCTTGCAGGCAAAAGCTTTGGTATTACCACTGCCGGCTCGTCCTTTCATTTTATGGCGTATAAAATTGCCAAGGCCAATAATATTGCGCTGTCAGAGATCACATTGCGCCCGCTGCAAAAAGTCGGCGCGGTGGTCGGTGCTCTCACTTCCGGCCAGATTGATGCATGGGCCATCCAGCCAAGCATTGCCAAGAAAATGATTGCTGAAGGTGCCGCCAAGCAGATTGGTCTGGTTGCCGATTATGCGCCGGATTATCAGGTAACGACCGTTTTCACCTCTACCAAAAATGCGGCGGAAGAACGCGCTAAAACCGAAGCCTTTATTCGCGCTTACTCCAAAGCAATTGACGATTACAACGCCGCTCTGGTTGATAAAACCGCCAGCGCTGAAGAGGTTGATGCGATCGCCAAAATCGCCCACAAATATGTTGAAATGGATCTGCCGTTTGAACAGGCAAAAACCAACCTGATCAATGGTGCGATGCGCATCAATAAAGGTCTGGCGCTGTCACTTGGTTCTGTAACCGAACAGCTCAATTGGTTCAAAGACGAGAAAATGGTTAAAGATACCATTACAGCCGAGATGCTGTTTGATACCAGCTATGTCAAGATTATCTGATTAAAGCAGCCTCAGTATAAACGGGAACCGGCATTCTCTGCAAAACCGGTTCCTTTTCCGCGAATAATCAGGGCCCGTATGATCTTGTATCTGCCGCCCTGAAGAAAAGAAGTACGGACTGGCATGGATTTGCTGCTTAAAAATATCGGCCACCATTATGGTAAGGTCGAAGTTCTGCGTGATATCACGCTTGAAATCAACCAGGGGCAAATCGTCTGTCTGATCGGCCCATCCGGTTGCGGCAAATCCACTTTGCTCCGGTTTATTGGCGGCCTTGAAAAGCCGACATCCGGCGAGGTTCTGCAGATTGGCGAAGCCTCTCCTGCATCGCTCAACCCGCTGACTTATGTTTTCCAGCATTTTGCTTTGCTGCCATGGCGCACTGTGGCAGGCAATATCCGCCTCGTGCTGGAAGACCACAAATTATCGGGTCGTGAGATGGATACCATCATCACCGATGTGCTGGCGCGCACCCGCTTGTCAGATTTTGCTGATGCTTATCCCAAACAGCTTTCAGGCGGCATGAAACAGCGCGTGGCTATTGCCCGTGCGCTGGCTGTGCGCCCTGATGTGATGCTGATGGATGAACCGCTCTCGGCGCTCGACAGCCAGACACGTGAATTGTTGATGGATGATCTGGTCAGCCTGTGGATGCGCCAGCCCTTTACCGCTGTCTATGTCACCCACAATCTTGCTGAGGCTGTGCGTCTTGGCCATAAAATTGTGGTGCTGTCGCGCCGTCCCGGCCGCATCAATCAGGTCGTAACCATTGATACCCCGCTGGATCAGCGCCATCTGGCAGATCCTGTTTTGGATGCCAAGCAACAAGAGCTTTGGGCGATGATGCGTGATGAGGCAATGGCCGCCGATCAGGAATTGCTAAAATGACAAATACAACACGTCCCGCTGATCCGGCGAAATCCGCAACAGTCATCACCCGTAATGTACCGTTTCGTGGCGGTGGTTTTGCACCACAAAAAGTCCGTTTCATTGCACCGTTGCTGTTCATTGGTCTGATCGCTCTGGCTGAAATCGGCACACGTACCGGCTTTATATCCAATCTGACATTGCCGCGCCCTTCTGCGGTCTTAGGCACATTTTATCAGCTCTATGATACCGGCCTGCTCTGGAAACATTTGCTGCCATCGCTGCAACGGCTTTTTGTCGGCGCAACAATGGGTATTGTTGCTGGTATCTTGCTCGGCACGATGATCGGCTTGTTTTCCTATGTGCGGGCAGGTTTGGTACCTTTGGTGGCAGCGATCTTCCCGATCCCTAAAATTGCTCTTCTGCCATTGTTTGTGATCTGGTTCGGCATTGATGAAATGTCAAAATATGCCCTGATCGCTTTTGGCACATTTACCCCGACCGTGGTGGCAACCTATGGCGCAGTGGATAATGTCGACCGCAGCCTGATCCGTATGGGGCAGAGCTTTAATATGCGTTGGTGGTCGATCATCCGTAAAATCGTGCTACCGGGTGCATTGCCTGGCATTCTGTCAGGTTTGCGCGTGTCTATTGCCATTGCAATTATTTTGCTGGTGGCTGCGGAAATGCTGGGCGCTGAATATGGTGTCGGCGCATATATTCTTGAAGCAGGTGCGCTCTATGATCTGGAGCGACTATTTGCCGGTGTCACTATTCTCTCGATTATGGGGCTGATTACCAGCTGGCTGATTGGCCGGATCGAGCATTATTTCCTGAGCTGGCGCTAAATCAGTATGGCCCGACCAGTTCACCGGTTCGGGCCATAAAATCCAATCCCGCTCATTCGACCCAGCCAGTGCCATTTGGTGCCTGACAACCATAGGGTGGCAGGGTTTTACTACCAAAATTTTTCTTCAGTTGCTGGCATCCCCAATGGCGTATTGAGGCGGGCATATAGGATTGCAGAGCAATACCTACTTCATCAAACGGGTCTTTTTTGTTCGTCACATAGCTATACCAACGCTGCCCTGCAACAGCAGCAGTTCCAAGCAAAACAATCAGAATGATCACAAGCAGTTTTTTCACGAAACCTCCGGCTTGAAATATGCTCTGCATCGGCGGGTATCACAGACATACATTATAGCATATTCGGTTTGGCAGTGAACAGCTTCCCGTTCAAGTACAAAAAATCGGGGGCATTTTGATGCCCCCGATTTTGATGTTTTAGTAACGCGCGTCTTTTGGCTTTTTACCTGTCGGCCAGTCTTTAACCTTACCGGCAAAATCAGGTCGCGGCATATGCGTAAAATATTCTGACACATCAATCGCTTCCTGATCTGTCAATACGCCGCCCTGCCCCAGCGTGCCATCAAGATGCACACTGACCGGCATATTATATTTCACGAAAGCAGCTGCCTTGTAGGTACGCGCCATACCGGCACCGATGTTAAAACTGTCATCCCCCCAGAGCGGCGGGAAAGTATAATCGCCAAACTGGTCTTTCTTACCTTCGCCGTCATTGCCATGACAAACAGCGCATTGTGCGGCATAAACAGCCTGACCATTGACAGGATCCGGTACCAGCGTTTCATCAATTTTACCCGCCCCTTCCACTTTCACCATATGCTCTTTAGGCAGACCCTGCCCAAGCCATTTCATATAGGCGATCATGCCGGTCATTTCTTCAGATTTGGGATCCAGTGGTTTGCCGTTCATAGAACGCTGAAAGCAGCCATTGATACGCATCACCAGATTAACCTCTTTACCGGCACGCGGCATCACCCGCGGGTAAAAATTATAAGCATTAATATAAGGCGCACCTTTATCGAGCTTACCCTGCGCCAGATGGCAGGAGTTACAATTTAACCCCGCGCCAACATTGTCTGGCAATAAGCGGGCAGTCTCATTGAGCAGCCGCTTGCCATACATAATGGCTTCGGCATCCGGTTCCTTGGCAATCAGATCATCGCTCGGCACTGTATATTGGCCAACAATTTTGCCACTTTCATCCACAACGTCATAGGTCGGCATCAGCGGTGCATCCGCACGCATGGGCTTGACGATAAAGGTCCATCCGGCGCCTGCTGCACCAAGTGTTACGGCCAGTGCTGCGGCTGTTGCAATCCAGAATTGCTTGCTCATTATTTTGCCTCCGGAACGTAATGCACGGGCTTGTGTTCAATCAAATGCCTCATGCGGGCAATATCGCTTTCTTTGATAACCGAGCCATGGTTACCCCAGCCTGTGCGGATGAAGTTCAGAATATCTGCAACCTGCTTATTGGTGAGATGTGCAAATCCCGGCATTTTAAACACCATCGGATCATGCGGCGTATCAGCCATAGTGCCACCATCAAGTGTCAGCTGGATCAGGGAGCTCGGATCTTCTGCAAACACGATGGAGTTTCCGGCAAGTGCAGGGAAAATCCGGGCTGCACCGCGTCCGTCAAGACGGTGACAGGCAGCGCAATTATCGACATAACCCACAGCACCTTTTGCAGAAAAATCACCGGCACGCAGCGCGGATGTTGTCACATCTTCTTGTGGTGTCCAAGCTTGCGGATGACTTGCACGCGCAGGCAAGCTTTTCAGATAGCGGGCAATTGACGTCAGATCATCATTGGTCAGATATTGTGTGCTATGTGCCACCACATCAGACATCCCGCCAAAAGCAGCAGTGCGCTCATTACGTCCGGTTTTCAGAAAATCAACGATTTCGCCTTCATTCCACGTTGAAAGGCCGGTGCCTTCATCACGCAGGTTTTTCGCATACCAGCCTTCAAGCACAGAGCCGGAAAGATATTTACCACTTTTGTCATCGTTGAGCGCAGTTTCCTGATAACCGATGCCACGTGGTGTATGACAGGCACCGCAATGTGCAAGGCCTTCAACCAGATAAGCACCGCGATCAACCATCGCATCAAGACCGCTCGCAGATGTAAATTCACGCGGCTGCGCAAAGGCCAGCTGCCACAACGACAAAGGCCAGCGCATATTCATTGGCCAAGGCAGAGTTGAATCTTGATTACCCTGCTCAACCACATCAACCTTCGACATGAAATAAGCATAAAGTGCTTTGATATCGTCATCTTTGACAACGACATAAGACACATAAGGCATAGCCGGATACAGCGCCACACCATCGGGGCGCACACCGCGGCGTACAGCACGTTCAAAATCGCCATAGCTGTAATTGCCGATACCGGTTTTCTTGTCGGGCGTAATATTGGTGGAATAGATTGTCCCAAGCGGGGTTTGCATTCCCAAACCACCGGCAAATTCCTTGCCACCGGGCGCTGTATGACAGGCGATGCAGTCACCGGCGCGCGCCAGATATTCCCCCTGCTTAATGAGCGCAGGATCCTGAATATTAACTTCAGCTTCCTGTTTCGGGGCATACCAGTGGTGCGATGTGACTGCGATAGCATAGCTTGCGCCAAACAATCCCAGACCGCACAGGACCATCGTTTTAACAAGCTTCATGTTGAACTCCTGAGTCGTCTCTTTCCTCTCATCTGAGACGCTCAGGATGTTTTCTCATTGATTGAGATCAATAGCGCTAATGTTTGCCGATATATATTTATCAATAAATACAATATTATAAGAATAAGAATTTTATGGTTGTAACTTGAAAGAAAATTATACCCGAAAGCGTCAGAGCCTATCTCAGCTCTGACTGTCAATTTTTGTTTCTCAAAGCCACCGTCACGATCAGGTCACCGTGCCCCACTCGGTCCACGAGCCGTCATAAAGACGTACATTCTCATACCCAAGCAAGTTAAGGGCAAGAAACAATACCGCAGCCGTCACACCTGAACCACAGGTGGTGACGACAGGCTTACCTTTTTTAATACCCTGCGCTTCAAATATAACCTGCATCATTTCAAGCGGTTTAAAAGCACCATCGGCCACCAGAGAACCAAAAGGCACATTTCCTGAGCCCGGAATGGAGCCTGAGCGAACATTGCTTCGCGGTTCTGGTACCGCTCCTGTAAAACGCTCCGCAGAACGAGCATCAACAATATGTGCGGCTTTATGTTTGGCGATCAACACCATCTCTTCGATAAACACCACTTTTTCAGCGGCATATGCCGGTTTAAACACCACTGGTTCTGGCAGCGCTGCACCGCTCTCTGTCGCAAAACGCGCAGCCTGCCATGCTGAAATACCACCGCGCAGAATATGCAGCTTTTTCACACCCATAATATGGAACAGCCACCACACACGCGGCGCAGCAAACAAATCACCGGTTTCGTAAATAACGATCTCATCATCCACTGCAATGCCAAGCTTGCCGACTGCTTTTGCAAACACGTCAGGAGACGGCACAGCATGGGGGAACGCTGAAACCGGATCGACAATCTTATCCTGATCAAAAAACACCGCGCCCGGAATATGAACCTTTTCAAATTCCTCACCACAATTGCGCTTAGCCGCAGGCATATACCATGAGCCATCAACAATTTTAAGATTTGTCTGGCTGAGGTTTTCTTTAAGCCATTGCGGCGTTACGAAAATTTCTTCCGGTGTCATAGATTTTCCCCTGAGTCACAGCATGTGCATACAGAGTATAACCACAATTGCCGTCACAAAAGAGGCTTTGAGATTATATTTTTAGCCATATGCATTATGGATAGCTTTGCTGCATTGCACAGGATCGTCATGGCGGTTTTGCAAAGAATTTGTGTGTAGGAACAGATGCAGATTACCCTCTCGTATTGACGCGAGTTTATACTGCTTTACAGTCGATCCTCAGGAGGAATTATGCAGAAAAACTTTGTAAACAATCTAAAATTTGCTTGCTCAACCCGGCATTCGGTTTCAGAAATATGCAGAGATTTGTGTATCAATCGGCAGCAATTTAACCGCTATATTAATGGTCAGTCAGAGCCGTCTCCATTTAACTTACGCAAAATAGCAGATTATTTTCATGTTAAGCCTGAGGAATTCCAGTTATCGGAAGACAAGTTTCACGCAAGACTTTCAAAACGCAATGCAAGCACCATCAATAATTCCGATTATATTCTCGATTTTTTCAAAGCAGAACGCTCCAGTGCAGAGCAATATCTTGGCGACTATCAAACATTCTATGTCTCACCCTCATGGCCCGGTTATATTATTTGCTCGTTCACGCGCATTACTAAGGAAAAAGACTATATAAAAGTCAAATCCATCGAAAGGATCTATGATCCAAATGATGAAGTACAGCAAAAATCAAAATATGCCGGCTTGTTTGCAATCAGTAGAAACAAGGTTTTTATAGTTGAAAAAAGCTATAATAATCCCTCGATCATTGCCGAGACAATTTTACAACCGTTCGAAACCCATCAAAAGAACTACTTAAAAGGCCTGACTATCGGTGTCTCATGGCGGCAGGATAATACTCCTTACGCAGCTAAAACTATCTGGAAAAAACTTAACAAAAACATCAATATCAAAAACACCATAAAAAAATGCGGGCGATACAGCCATGATAGCCATGAACTGCCCGCCCCTGTAAAATTGTTCTTCGCCCCTGATGAGGCAAAACAGACTATATTGATATAAAAAACAAAGCGCATTGAACTCGGATCATGCGCTTTGTTCATTTTCATCAGCTGTTTCACAAATGCCGAAGTAAATATTCCATTCTGCGCCGCGTTACATAAGGGCTGCGTGAATAGCTGTAGTGATCATCATTGGGTGTGATCAAAGTATCAAACACTTTGCCTTCACGTATCAGTGCCGCTGCAAGCTGCTGGGTCATTGCCGGATGCACATTCTCGTCCATATCGCCATGTCCGAGCAATAATTTGCCTTTGAGTTGAGCTGCAAGTGAATGATTGGCGGCAGTATCATAATTTGAACTACCATCATCATTAATCACTAATTTGCCCTGCCACTTCTCCGGCCAGCAACAATTATAGGTACGCGGATCATGGCTTCCGGCAGTTGCAACTGCCACTTTATAAAAATCAGGGTAAGCGAGTACTGCCCTTGCTGCAGCGTGCCCGCCAGCTGAATGCCCCATGATCCCGATACTATTTGGATCAAGGCCGGAAAAACGTTCAAAAAGCTGCTGAAGTGCTGCCACATGATCGCTCAGAAAACCAGGATCTGCCAGATTTCCATGACATAGATCATGGTAAGCTTTTGAACGGAACGGCGTACCGCGTCCGTCGATCATCACCACCGCAATACCAAGCTTAGTAAAAGCACCGGCTAAAGCATTGTGAAAAAACGCATAAGCGTCATTGCCGGGGAAGGCGCGATGCGGAACCTTTGTGCATTGTGGCCCGGGATAAGTCATATCCAAAACCGGATACCGGCCATCAGCATGATAGTCATCAGGCAGCCATAGCGCACCATAAATGGCTGTTTCACCATCGGCAGCCAATGTCTGAAAGGATTGCGGCCATACCAGCGCATCTGCTTTGCTGGTCTCGCCACGATCAAGCACAGCAATAATTTCTCCGTCATTACGGCGCAGCACCGTTTCCGTCAAGTGATCAAAATCGCCATGCCCCGAAACAAAATATCTGCCATCAGGCGAAAAAGCCGAAGCCGGAGCAATCATTGATGTAGAACGCTCCAAAATATCGGACCACCCCACATATCGTAAAACCGCGTCATGATCGCCCTGCTCGCGCGTTAGAACTTTCACATCGCCGCCATCAAATGATGCCACGCAAATAGTACGCAGATAAGGATTATGCGTGCCCGAATTCTGGTCTTTATATCCGCCATGGTCATCCGCTTGCAGTCCACCGGCTATAAAATATACCTGTCGCCTATCCTTTTGAATATGCAGAAGATCACGGACGACCCACTGCCCTTTTGTGATCTGAGCTTTGATTGCACCGGTCGTCAGATCACAAAGATAAAGATGCGCCCAGCCATCGCGCTGTGAAAACCAGATCAGCTCATTGGTCTCGTCCAAAATATGAATATTCGGCATACTGCCAAATTGCATATTCACATCGACAAAACTTTGAGCATTTTCTGTCAGAATATGGCGACGCTGACCGCTATCTGCATCCAGTTCAAACAAACCGATATGCTGTTCATAACGATCATGGCTCAGAAAAAATACGCGGCCGCTATCTGCACTCCACCAAGCCTCGCATTTTTCAATCCCGCTGGTTTCAGACACATGCACCGGTGCCCCAATGTCACGGGTCATGGTAGCGGTTGCCACATCAATAACGGCTTGATAGGCCATCGGCAGTATTTCATCACCGGTAAAAGCAATGCGCAGCTCATGCTTTACCGGGCGATGGCTACCGTCATCAGGTACATTCTGTACCAATGGCATAACACGGACATTGCGCTCATCCAGCTGATAGGTAAATATCCGGCTGGAATCCGGTGACCAGACAACAATTGGCGGCAGCACTATATTCCGGCGCTGCAAAAAGATTGTTTCAAGGCTTTGATCCGGTGATTTGGCCCATTCAAAATGCGGCGCACCGCTGGTGGTCAAAGCCGTTTCCTGTCCGCTCACAACATCGCGCAGCCATAGGTTACAATCACGGCGGAAAACAATTTTTGTGCCATCCGGCGACAGCGTTTCATAGGGTTGTGAAACTGCCCCAGACAAATGATTTAGGGCCTTGCCATCAAAAGAATAGATATGGCGGCCAATATTCAGCTCAAGAGAGCATTCATTAAAGCTCAGAATCTCCAAGCCTTCAAATAGTTCTTCCGGTGTTGTTTGAAGCCTGTATTCTGCCGGTAATACCGCAATTGCAGCCAGCAAAGCCTGTGCATCAAATGCAGGTATTTTGATACCCGTTTCAGCATTGACAATCAGGTAGGCCAGCCCTTGCTGACTATTCTGACGATACCAAAAATGCTGACCATCCGCGAACCAATGTGGCGACACCGATAGGTTAAAAAATGTTTCAGACAAATTCCATGGCATATAGTCTTCAACTTTTTGCCACATCTCTTCAGTGAATTCGGTCAAAGCAGCCTCGTCAGTTAATTGGTGTTGTGCCTGCAGGGCTAAGCGGGAAGTGACAGCTATAGCTTCGGCCTTCAGCATCTTTTGTATAAACAGGCACCTGCCCTACACAGACGTCCTGAACAAAAGGGCAGCGGCCATGAAGCTCACAGCCGCTCGGGCGTGCCAATATGCTTGGCACTTCGCCTTTAAGCGTCAATCTTTCGGGGCGCTCTTGCGGGTTTATCAACGGGTTGGCTGCAAGCAGTGCCGCGCTATAAGGGTGTTTAGGTTGATGGAAAATCGCATCTGTTTCCCCTTGCTCAACAAACCTTCCGAGATACATAATTGCCATTTTATCAGCAATATGACGCACAATATTGAGATTATGCGTAATCACCAGTACCGAAAGATTTAACCGCTCACGTAATTCATTGAGCAGATTAAGCACCTCACTTTGCACAGAAACGTCAAGTCCGGCCGTCGGTTCATCGGCAATAATCAATTTTGGCGACAGGGCAATGGCCCGCGCCACACCGACACGGCGCGCCTGCCCGCCCGATAATTCATGCGGATAACGATCAGCTATCGCCGGACTAAGCCCGACCAGGCCCAGCAAACGCTCGACTTCAGCATCCAGATCATCACATTTGACACCATGAATATGAAATGGTTCAGCAATCAACGACCTTACATTGAAGCGCGGGCTCAGCGAGCTCACGGCATCCTGAAAGATCATTGCCACATCCCGTCGCATTTTGTGGCGGCCTTCCCTGTCCAGCGACTGCAGTGCCCGCCCCTCAAATTCAACCACCCCGCTAACATCTTTACCCAGTCCTGCAATTGCACGCGCCAGCGTGGTCTTGCCTGAACCGGACTCTCCGATTAGGGCCAGCGTTTCACCCGGCATCAGGTTAAATGAAACATCGGCCACACCTTCAATAGAGCTGGCATTACCCGTTAAGCGGGCCAGTGTTCCTCCGATCGGAAAGCGCACAACAAGATTTTCTACTCGCAGCAACGGGATCATTGTCCAGCCTCCTGTGATGCCAGATGACAACGAATAAGATCACCAACAGGTGAGAAAACTGCCTGAGGCTTTACTGTATGGCACCGGTCAAAAGCCTGCGGACAACGGGCCGCAAAAATGCAACCTTCAGGCACCTGCACCAGATTGGGCAGCATACCACCTATGGTTGGCAAATGACGGGTGCGCTGGTTGATTTGCGCCGGATCACAAGCAAATAATAATTGGGTGTAAGGATGCTTTGGAGCGGTGAAAACAGATATGACATCACCGCTTTCAACCAGTTCACCAGCATACATGACATACATTTGATCGCATAGCTCAGCCACTACACCCAGATGATGGGTGATAAATAAAATAGCACAGCCAATCTCGCTCTGAAGTTCTTTCAAAAGATCAATTGTTGCAACTTCAAGAGTGGCATCAAGAGCAGTCGTCGGCTCATCGGCAACCAGCAATTCAGGTTCTGCCATCAATGCCATGGCAATTGCCACACGCTGGCGCATACCGCCTGAAAACTCGTGCGGATAGCGATTGAGCCTGTCCTCGGGATCAGGAATACGCACCTTGTGCAGCATCGCAATTGCACGCTGTCGTTTTTGCTCTTTGCTCTCTTGGCGCCGATATTGAATATCAATCATCTGCCTGCCGATTGTCAGTACCGGATTAAGGCTTTTCATGGGATCCTGAAATACCACGGAAATCCGGTCGCCGAGAATGGCGCGCATTTTATCAGGCGACAGAGACAAGATATCCGTTTCGCCGAGTAATATCTGTCCGCTCTCAACTTTCGCCTGCGGTGCGAGCAGCTGCAAAACCGACTGCATCAAGGTAGATTTACCACTACCGCTTTCACCCACCAGGCCAACAATCTCGCCGGCATGAATATTCATACTGATGTCGCGAATTGCTTGTAACCGGCCATTGGGGGTTTGATAGCTGACATTGAGATTTTTGATTGAAAGTATTTTCTTTTTCATGACCGGCCCTTCGACTTCGGGTCGAAACTGTCACGCAATGCCTCACCCAGAAAGGTAAAGCCAAGCGCTGTCAAAACAATAGGCAGTCCGCCCGCAATAATCGGCCACGGTGTTTCACGAATATAGGAAAAGCCGTCGAACAATATACTGCCCCATGAAGGGGTCGGCGGACGCACACCAAGTCCCAAAAAGCTTAAACCCGCTTCAATCCCCACCACAACCGGAATATCCATCGCTGCAACGATCAGGATCGGTCCAATAATATTGGGCAAAATATGCCGTAAGATGATACGGGCATTGCCAGCCCCTAATGCAACCTCAGCGTCAATAAATTCAGCCTGCCGGATGGCCATAGTTTGCGTACGCGCCATACGTGCATAAGTTGGCGCATTGACGATAATCACAACAATTGTAACGGCATAAAGACTAGGGCCAGTAAAGGTCACCAGCACCAGCGCCAGCATAACCATAGGCACTGATTTCAAAGCATCGAAAACCAGCAAAAGCAGATTATCAAGCCAGCGCGGCCCATAACCTGAGACAACACCCGCCGAAACCCCGATCACGAGCGAGACAAAAATCGAGCCTATCGACAGACCAAGCGCAATTCTGGCACCGTAAAGCACACGGGTAAACAGATCACGTCCGAGATTATCCGTGCCAAGCCAATGCGTAAATGATGCCCCTTGAAAGCGGTCGACCGGCGCAAGACCGTTCGGGCTCCATGGGCTCAATCCCGCGCACAAAGCGCCGATCACAGTGAATAATATCAGGCAAAACCCTAATGTCCCCAGCGGATCGCTAAAGATACGGCTGAAATTTGACCAGAATGTAGATTGACGACGTGATTTCACTTTTATCACTGCGCTATTATCTTGAAATGTCATGACGCACCCTAGGATCCAGCCAGGCGATTAAAATATCGGCGACAAGATTAAACAGCAAAAACATAGCGGTAGTGATTAAAACCGTGCCGGTCACAATCGGATAATTGCGTGAAACAATGGCATCATAAACCAGCTTACCCAAACCCGGTCTGGCAAAGACAATTTCAGCAAAAATAGCGCCGGAGAGCATCTGCCCTATACCAATACCCAGAATGGTAATCGTGGGCAAAATGGCGATACGCAAAACATAATTATACATGATAAGATTGCGTGAAAGACCAAACGCCCGAGCTGTTCGTACATGCTGCGCGTTCATTTCTTCAAGAATGGAAGCACGCAGAACACGCGCGATATAACCGATCCAAGCAAGGCCAACCGCAATTGACGGCAGTACCAGTTGATAGGACTTCCCCCAAAAGCCTTGTCCCGCACCAATTGCCGGAAACCACTTGAGGTTGATAGAAAAAATCAGCAGCAGATAAATTGCGATCACAAAAGACGGCACCGCCATAACCGAAACCGTCAGTATTGAGATAATCTTATCACTCATACTGCCGCGATTTTGTGCCGAGATGTTGCCAAGCAGAATACCCGGAATAACTGCAACCAGCACAGAACCAAATACCAGATATAATGTATCGGGTAGCTGGGAGAAAATAATCCGCAGAACCGGTTCTCCACTAATAACATCGCGCCCTAAATCGCCCTGCAAGATCGAGGCATAAAAATTATAGATCTGCACCCATAATGGCTGATCCAGCCCCATTCTAACTTTCAATTCAGCTATTAGCTCAGGCGTTGCCCGCGGGCCTAGTGCCACGCGCGCCGGATCGCCGGGCACGGCATAAATCATAATGAACAGCGCTGCCATTACCATTGCAATTACCGCAATGGCCAAACAGAACCGTTTAAAAATATAGCTTAACATCTGTTATCCGCCGCTAGAGCAACCCACCATCAAGCTGGCTCAGCTTGATGGGTATAAAGATCATCATTGAGAATTCAGAGCGGGCGCCATGGCCTGATTTAAACTTCACCCGCTCTGGTTTTATGCTCAGGCCTGTTTGAAGCGTGGCAATATCGGTATGCCGTCAGGGCGCAGGGCGGCGGTAACATTATCTTTAGTCAATGTGCCATTCACCTGGAAATTCAGGAAAACAAAATCTCCGGATTCTTCCATAATATCCTGCATACGGACATACATCGCATGACGCTTTTCTGTATCCAGCTCTACGGAAGCCTTGCGGTGTAAATCGCCAAATTCAGCATTATTGAACCGCTGCCAATTCCATATACCAACCTGTTCCGGTGTGAACCAGATTGTTGCCCAGCTCGGATCCGGCTGCATGGTAAAGCCGAAATGGAACAGTTGAAGGTCTTTCCAAGCTGTGCCGTCGGCTTCAATACCCAGGCTCCAGAAGGTTCCGCTTTCATACTGATTGATTTCAACCTGCACGCCGATTTCCGCCAGATTGGCCTGAATGACCTGCGCAGCTGCCAGATATTCTGCTGTCTGCTGAATAGCGAGCGTCAAAACCAAACTATCTGCAACACCCGCCTCCTCCAGCAAAGCACGTGCCTTATCGACATCGCGATTATAGAGATTTTCCGTCCGGTGTCCGATCAGGCTTGGCGCAACAATGCCAGCCGCAACAACTGCACCGCCCAGATATGCGGCATCAACAACGGTTTGCCTGTCAATCGCATATTGGATTGCACGACGTACCCGTATATCAGCTAAAAGCGGGTGGCTTTCATTCATTCCCAACCAAGAATAATTCAGGCCTGCATGTTTCTCAAATTTAGCATTTGGTAAAGCATTGCCTTCATAGCGCAAGATTGAGGAAATGCCCGTCTCGACATGATCCAGATCTCCGGATTCAAAACCCAGCTCTGCTGATTTAGGATCTTCAATCGGGATCAGATGGATCTCGTTAAAGGCGACATCATAGAGTTTCCAATCAGGATTGCGCTCTAAAATCACGCGACTTTTCGGCTGCCATTCTTTGATCCGGTATGGTCCCGAAGTACAAGGCGGCTTGGTAGTGAAGCTTCCGCCTACGGCATCAAATGCAGCCTTTGGCAGAATACATCCACTGACACCCGGCAGAGTTGAAGTAAACAATGGCGCAAACGGTGATTTTAAAACGATAATCCCGGTATATTTACCTGTCACTTCCACATGATCGAGCTGTGCCCAGTCATCCGTGAAGAGCGATTTTGTCGCCGGATCGGCAATGCGTTCAAACGAAAATTTTGCATCCTCTGCAGTCATTTCGCCGTAATCGCCGCTATAAAGAATGCCTTGATTAAGCTCGAACTCAATATGTGTATCGTCAATAATATTGATCGATTTCATCGCCACAGGAACAGTTTTAAAACTATCCGTATTGGCTTCGAATTCAAATGAATAAGCATAAATACAGCTAATTACGAGCGCATCAGAAGCCGAGGTCCAGAATGCCGGATCAAGATTAGAAATATCAGCATGTATACGTGCACGCAAAATACCGTCTTTAGCCTGAGCCTGACTAATGCCCGCAGGCAAACTCAGCCCCATTGCCCCCAGTGCAGCAATACTCAAGCCACCGGTGAGAAATTCACGTCGGTTAAACGGATTAAATTTCAACATATCAGCCATCAGGCTCCCCTCCCGATTGAACGTGTGGAAAACATTCCCATGTTTCCACACGTCAGATTCGTTAATTTATCAGCGCTTTTATTATTATATTTTAAATACTTATATGCGTTTTATGCTGTCTTGATAATCTCGATTAAAAACCTGCTTGTCTCCCTCATAGGCCTCAAGTCTCTGAGACACATGAAAATGCGTATCATCCCCGCTCATGCGGCTGACAACCACTGTTCGCGTCTGCCAGTCCCCGCGTCCTGTAGATCGTTCCCACCGAATTTCAACCTGCGCGGAAGATGGATCTTTTTCATTAATCGTCCATACTTCTTCAACTTCACTCGCTGTTGTTAATCCGTGGGTCAAATCTTTAGTCGGCGGGGTATTGCCCGCAATTGTCATTGTGGTGATACCTGTGGCAACATCTGTCAGAAAGCGTTTACTCTCAACAACATCACCATGTATTTTTACCGGTAATTTTGCGGCTGCTTCTGCCTCCTCAAACTGCCATTCATCTTTATCGGCAGCAGGACGCACTGGCAGTGTCAGATGACCTTGCTTGATGTTCAATGTTACTGGCTCCGCCTCAGGCCAGATAAACGGCCAATAACTGGTTGAAACGGCAATGCGTAAACGGTGCCCCGCAGGCAAACGATAAGCTATGTGATCAAGTGCAAATTCTACATCAACAGCTTCTCCGGCAACAATATCAACCGGAGTTTCATTGCCGTGACGATGGCGTAGATTAAATACCCCCATCGTGATCAATGCGGAAGTTCCGTCAGGACGCAGATCACATAAGCGCACTGCAACCTGTGCCCGCGCCTTGTTGGATGTCAGTTTCAAATTAATTCGCGGCGCACCAACAATATCCGTTATTTGCGTGGTAACGTCACCATCAAAACATGCAGACAAAGCATCATCACCGCGCTGGTCTGCTGGCAATTCACCAGGACCAAATCCAAACGGGAAATATTCTCCCGTTGCCATCCCGCAGAGCATTGCCGGGAAAGCCTTCACATCAATCATCTGAGATGTCGTGCTCAAGCCATTCCGCGCAAGATACAGCTGACGATTTTCAATATGTGGTGACGGCCATTGCTGTTCTGCAATCCAGCGTCCTGGGCGATGATCAAAATTAACAGCAGGCGCAACACTATCCATCAGCCAGACACGATAATCAGGGTCATTTTCAACACCTGTCTCAATATCTTTCAGCCAACGATCCCACCACCGCAAGGCTTCTTGTAAAAAGCCTATCTGAGGGCCCGGCACTCCAACATGTGGATATTTGTGATTCCATGGACCGACAATGCCTTTTACGGGAGCTGTCAGATTTTCCACCAAATGCGAAATCGTATTACGATAACCGTCGTGCCATCCGCCGACAGATAAAACAGCAGCTTTCAACCCGCTATAATTTTCACATACTGAACCATGCTTCCAATAAGCATCACGATGCTGATGCTCGACCCATTTTTTAATTAAGAACGGTGTATTTTCAAGTCTGTTAAGCCAAGTGTCACGCCAGCTTTCCCCAACAATCTCAGGATCAGGTGGTGACGAAAACCACGACATAGCTGTTGCTGCCCAGCCAAGATTCTCTCCCAGCATACAGCCGCCCTTGTAATGAATATCATCTTCATAACGATCTGCGGTTGAGCATAGGGTAATAACTGCTTTCAACGGCTCAGGTGCAAAGCTTGCCGCCTGTAATCCATTGAAACCACCCCATGAAATACCCATCATACCGATACTGCCTGTGCACCAGTCTTGGGCGGCAATCCATGCAATTACATCCTGAGCATCCTGCATCTCCTGAGCAGAATACTCATCATCAAATAATCCTTCTGAATCGCCACAGCCACGCATATCAACGCGCAAACAGGCATAGCCATGTCCGGCAAAATACGGATGCGTCATAGCATCTCGTGCAGCCGTTCCGTCACGCTTGCGGTATGGTAAAAACTCTAAAATAGCGGGGACTGGTTTTTCATGCGCATTAACAGGCATCCAAACGCGCGCAGACAGTCTGCACCCATCGGGCAAGGTAATCGCCATATCGCTATTTTCATTTATCACATACGGATAATCCGTAATTATTTTCATCAAAACACCATTATCCTATGCTACTCAAACACTTAACAAGCTGGGTACTATCAACAGTATTTCATCACATCTGAGATTTAAGCGGACAAAACTACCGCCCTGCATATTCAGGAATGATTGGTTGCTCTGAATATCCACTGGACTTCAGCAAAAATCATGTGCCAGCCTAGCAAATATAAATAACTTGAAAATATCGTTAGCTTACGCTGATTTACGCTAATTTACGCTAAGTCAAAATAAACAGCGAAAGCCTGTATAAAATGTGATAAATTGTAAACTTACTTAATAGATTAAATAGCTATGAGGTTTCGTTTATTGCTCAGGCGAAGCAAGGATATCCATATCTCGTCTTTGTCCCCTCATGGGCAGTAGCAAAAGCAGTTATTTTGCCTGGAAGGATTAGCCGATCAGATGAGGTTCGCACGATGAGCTTGTTACGCTGGCACATATACGTTCCGCTCCGTATCTTTCTAATGAAGCCTATAGCAGTCCGCGCATGGCGCGCGAGTTGCAGGATCAGGGTTTCTCTGCCCCCCCCGTCGGGTTGTCCCGCTAATGCGTGAGAGCAAAATTCATGCACGCAAAAACACCGCTTTAACAAGACGACAGATAGCCATTATACCTTTGCGAGTGCGCCCAAGATCATCGCACAGGTTTTTATGGCAACAAATCCTAATCAGAAATAGGCTGCGGAATAATATAAATCTGCACGCGCAAGGCATGGTTATATCTTAGGATCGTCATTGACCTGTTCGTGCGTCATGTCATTGGCTGGGCCATCAGTAATAGTTTACACCGCAAACTGGCTCTTCAGGCGCTCGAGAAAGTTAGAAAAATGCGGCGACCGCCAAAAGACTTGATCCGTCAATCGTAACGCGGAAGCCAATATTATTCCTTTGATTATCATGCATAGAAGAAGTAAAATTGCATATAATTCCCGTGTTCAGCAGGGCCAATTGCTACGATAATGCCATTGTCGAAACATTCTTCAAAACATTGAAATCAGAGATGATCTGGAAAACTACATTCCAAACACGTAATGGCTCACAAAAGGCCATTGCCCAATATATCGACGCTTCTACAAGCCTATAATGACCCAATGAAATTATCTTACGGGCAAAATCATATAAATGAAAGCTCCGTTATTTTGAACTATAATTTAAAAACACGGTGATTATCTGATCTATTGTTACGATATCATCGTACATAGCTAAAAAATAAATATTCGACACTATATTTTCTGTATCATCATCAATCATTCAAGCCTATCACGGCTTATTCAATCAGATTTTTCTTTGTAACAACCACACTATACCAACGGGACTTATATCACTTACAAACAACTATGTATTAAATCATTTCTATGGTTTAGACACAGAAACTACATTGCATACTTTCACTGCATCAAGTCCCCCCGCCCCCCACAAAACGCAAATACTTTATGAAACGCGTTGGAGAGACTGATTTAAAATAAGAAGCTACAAAGTCTTGTAAAAAACTCTATAATTCTGATTTCTATTAAAAGATATGCCCTGCCCCGCTAACATGAGATGTTGCAAATTCACTTTGAAGACTGCCCCTCTCCGAAAGCTTTCTTTACAATACGCCAGTTACAAATTTCCGAAACTCGCATATCACCGACATTTTCATGGCGGTGTTTATTTATTGTTGCTGCTTATGTTCTGATTGTTTTTTGACTTTGGTTGCGGGGGCAGGATTTGAACCTGCGGCCTTCAGGTTATGAGCCTGACGAGCTACCGGGCTGCTCCACCCCGCGTCAAAGAATGTCGGGTCTTGAGCCCGGGAGCGCAGTCAGGCGTAGCCTGATGAGGTAAGACCGGAAAGCAATTGATTGATTATCAATTACCGGCCGAACGGGCTGCTCCATAGCCCTTTATTTCAGCTTTTGAGCATATTTGCCTTGTCATTAATTACAGACTGCATATTTGCTTAAAGGCTATTAGCCAGTTTAACATTATAATTTCTGGCTTGATATTTTTGAACGCTTTGCGCGTTTTGAATGATTTGTTTTGTATTGATTGTGAGATTATTGTTTTGTGCGTTTTGCAGACCTGGCAGCGACCTACTCTCCCGCGTCTTAAGACGAAGTACCATTGGCGCTGGAACGTTTCACGGCCGAGTTCGGAATGGGATCGGGTGCAGCCGCTCCGCCATAACCACCAGGTCAGCAAAGCGCACAGAAACAAATAAGAAGCTGGGTTTTTCGTGCAAAGTTTTTCAGTCAGTGGCGTGTCGAACACAATTGTGTTCGCAAGGCCGACTGGCCGTCGCGGTTTATACCGCGCCTCTCGGAGCCATTCACAAAGTGAATTAGGCGTGAGAGCAAACAATCCTATCATCGACGACCTTTGGTCGTCGCTGATGGATATTGAGAATGAGAACAATCAAGTCAGTCGAGCTATTAGTACCGGTCAGCTGCATGCATTACTGCACTTCCACATCCGGCCTATCAACGTGGTGGTCTTCCACGGCTCTGATAGGGAATACTCGTTTTTAGGTGGGTTTCCCGCTTAGATGCCTTCAGCGGTTATCCCGTCCGTATATAGCTACTCTGCTATGCCGTTGGCACGACAACAGATCCACCAGAGATACGTCCATCCCGGTCCTCTCGTACTAGGGACAGATCCTATCAATATTCCTACACCCACGGCAGATAGGGACCGAACTGTCTCACGACGTTCTGAACCCAACTCACGTACCGCTTTAAATGGCGAACAGCCATACCCTTGGGACCTGCTCCAGCCCCAGGATGCGATGAGTCGACATCGAGGTGCCAAACAACCCCGTCGATATGGACTCTTGGGGGTCATCAGCCTGTTATCCCCGGCGTACCTTTTATCCGTTGAGCGATGGCCCTTCCACACGGGACCACCGGATCACTATGACCGACTTTCGTCTCTGCTCGACTTGTCTGTCTCGCAGTCAGGCGGGCTTATGCCATTGCACTCGACGAACGATTTCCGACCGTTCTGAGCCCACCATCGCGCGCCTCCGTTACTCTTTAGGAGGCGACCGCCCCAGTCAAACTACCCACCATACACGGTCCTGGACCCGGATATACGGGTCGCAGTTAGACATCTATGACGATAAGGGTGGTATTTCAAGGATGACTCCACTCGAACTGGCGTCCAAGCTTCAAAGTCTACCACCTATCCTACACATGTCGCCACAAATGCCAGTGTAAAGCTATAGTAAAGGTGCACGGGGTCTTTCCGTCTAACCGCAGGAACCCCGCATCTTCACGGGGAATTCAATTTCACTGAGTCTGCGTTGGAGACAGCGGGGAAGTCGTTACGCCATTCGTGCAGGTCGGAACTTACCCGACAAGGAATTTCGCTACCTTAGGACCGTTATAGTTACGGCCGCCGTTTACTGGGGCTTCAATTCAAGGCTTGCACCTCTCCTCTTAACCTTCCAGCACCGGGCAGGCGTCAGACCCTATACGTCGTCTTGCGACTTCGCAGAGCCCTGTGTTTTTGGTAAACAGTCGCTACCCCCTGGTCTGTGCCACCCCCATCTAGTTGCCTAAAAAGGGGTCACGCTTCTTCCGAAGTTACGCGTGCAATTTGCCGAGTTCCTTCAACGCAGTTCTCTCAAGCGCCTTGGTATTCTCTACCAGTCCACCAGTGTCGGTTTAGGGTACGGTCTATATGTGGGAGCTATTTCCTGGAACCGCTTCACTGCAAGATCAATCCAATAAGACCTTACAATACACGCGATCCGTCACTACCCACAGGCCCACGAATATTAACGTGGTTCCCATCGACTACGCCTTTCGGCCTCGCCTTAGGGGCCGGCTAACCCTGCTCAGATTAACTTTAAGCAGGAACCCTTGGACTTTCGGCGAGAGTGTCTCTCACACTCTTTATCGTTACTCATGTCAGCATTCTCACTTCTGATATCTCCAGGGGCCCTCACGGGTCCCCCTTCACAGACTTACAGAACGCTCCGCTACCACGCACATTAAGTGCATCCACAGCTTCGGTGTATGGCTTTAGCCCCGGTACATTTTCGGCGCAAAGACCCTTATCTAGACCAGTGAGCTGTTACGCTTTCTTTAAATGATGGCTGCTTCTAAGCCAACATCCTGGTTGTTTTGGGATCCTCACATCCTTTCCCACTTAGCCATAACTTAGGGACCTTAGATGGTGGTCAGGGTTGTTGCCCTCTTCACGACGGACGTTAGCACCCGCCGTGTGTCTGCCGACTAGTACTCCTCGGTATTCGGAGTTTGATTGAGATCAGTAAGACGGTGAGTCCCCATTACCCATTCAGTGCTCTACCCCCGAGGGTATTCGGTCGACGCTCTACCTAAATAGATTTCGCGGAGAACCAGCTATCTCCGAGTTTGATTGGCCTTTCACCCCTAGCCACAAGTCATCCCAATCTATTGCAACA